>NZ_JANPML010000153.1:0-23295 GCF_031422795.1 Sandarakinorhabdus sp. | reverse complement strand
TCACGACAACCGCGTTGCCGCGCTCAGCCAAAAAAAGGGCAGCTACCGCCCGCTCGCCCCGGACGCGCTTTACCTCACCCGCGAGGAATGGGCCGGCAAGCTCACCGCCCATGCCGTCCACGGCAGCAGCCCGCACAGCGTCGCGCCCGGCACGCTGTTTGCCATTGATTGCGACGCCGTGCCGGCCCGCGATTTCGCCCCGGAACGCGTAGGCCAGGCCAATGGCGGCGCACCGGTCTACACCGCCATCAAGGCCCATATCGAAGAACGCCGCGCCGCCGGCGACCGGGTGGTGCTGGCCAGCTACTCCAATGGCGCGCGCGAACGGCTGCGCGGCCTGCTCGCTGATGAAGGCGTGCAGCGGCTCGTCACCGCCGATCATTGGCAGGAAGCGCAGGGGCTCGCTGCCGCCGGCCAGATCGTGTTCACCGTGCTGCCGCTCGATCACGGCTTCACGCGGCAAGACGCACGCGGCAGCCTGACCCTGCTCACCGAACAGGACATGCTGGGCGACCGCCTCATTCGCAAGGCGCGTTCGGCGCGCAAGGCCGATGCCTTCATGGCCGAACTGGCGATGCTGACGCCCGGCGATCTCATCGTTCACCGCGATCATGGCATCGGGCGTTACGATGGGCTGATGGCCATCCCGATCGGCGGCAAACCGCATGATTGCGTCGCCCTCACCTATGATGGCGGCGACAAGCTGTATGTGCCGGTCGAGAATATCGACGTTCTCACCCGCTATGGCAGCGATTCCGAAGGCGTTGGTCTCGACAAACTGGGCGGCGTCGCCTGGAGCACGCGCAAGGCGCGGATGAAGAACCGCATCCGTGAAATTGCCGGCGAATTGCTGGCAACAGCGGCAGCGCGCGCCCTGCGCGAAGGCGAACCGGTGCAGATCGACAGCCACGGCATGGCGGCGTTCGTCGACCGCTTCCCCTATGCCGAAACCGACGATCAGTTGAAGGCCATCGCCGACGTGGTGGACGATCTCACCTCTGGCCGGCCGATGGACCGGCTGGTCTGCGGCGACGTTGGCTTCGGCAAGACCGAGGTGGCGTTGCGTGCGGCTTATGCTGCCGCCATGTCGGGCATGCAGGTCGCCATCGTCTGCCCGACCACGTTGCTCGCCCGCCAGCACTATCAAAGCTTCCGCGAACGCTTCACCGGGCTGCCGGTGGAAGTGCGCCATCTTTCCCGCCTGGTGAACGCCAACGACGCGCGCGATGCACGACAGGGCCTGGCCGATGGCACGGTCGATATCATCGTCGGTACCCACGCCATCCTGGCCAAATCAATCGAGTTCAAACGGCTTGGGCTGGTTGTCGTCGATGAAGAACAGCGCTTTGGCGTCGTCCACAAGGAACGGCTCAAGGCGCTGAAGGCCGATGTCCACATGCTCACCCTCACCGCCACGCCGATACCGCGCACGCTGCAGATGGCACTGACCGGCCTCAGGGAAATGTCGATCATCGCCACACCGCCGGTCGATCGCCTCGCCGTGCGGACCTATGTGAGCCCGTTCGATGAAGTGGTGATCCGCGAGGCGCTGCTGCGTGAACATTATCGCGGCGGGCAAAGTTTCTTCGTGGTGCCGCGCATCGCCGATCTGGCTGATATCGAACAATTCCTGCGCGAGCAGGTGCCGGAAGTGAAGCCGATCACCGCCCACGGCCAGATGGCGCCATCGGAAGTGGAGGAGCGCATGAGCGCCTTCTACGACAAGCGCTATGACGTGCTGCTTTCGACCACCATCATCGAATCCGGGCTCGACATTCCGTCCGCCAACACGCTGATCGTTCACCGCGCGGACCGCTTCGGCCTTGCTCAGCTGTATCAGATACGTGGCCGTGTCGGGCGCGGCAAGACCCGCGCCTACGCCTATCTCACCACCGCGGCCGGCCAATCCGTCACCGAAGGCGCCGAAAAACGGCTGCAGGTGCTGTCCCAACTCGACACGCTGGGCGCCGGGTTCCAGCTCGCCAGCCACGATCTCGATCAGCGCGGCGCCGGCAATCTGCTCGGCGACGAACAATCCGGCCATATCAAGGAGATCGGCTTCGAACTTTACCAGTCCATGCTGGAAGATGCGATCCTGGAAGCCCGCGCCGAAGCCGCCGGCATGAAGCCGCCAGCCGAAGCCTTCAGCCCCCAGATCACCGCCGAAGTGCCGATCCTGATCCCCGATCACTATGTGCCCGATCTCAACGTGCGCATGGCGCTCTATCGCCGCCTGAACGAGATCGACAGCCGCGCCGGCATCGACAGCCTCGCCGCCGAAATCATCGACCGGTTCGGCAAGCTGCCTTCAGAAGTCGAAAACCTGCTCACCGTCATCGAGATCAAACAGGCCTGCATCACCGCCGGCATCGCCAAGCTGGAAGCCGGCCGGAAGGGCGGCCTTGTCACCTTCCGCGACGACCGTTTCGCCAACCCCGATGCGCTGATGGATTATATCAGCAGGCTGGGCGAACGCGCCAAGGTGCGGCCCGACCAGAAACTGTTCATCGCCGCCGAATGGGGCGACGACCGGACTCGGCTGAAAGGGGCGCTCACCATCGCTTCGTCACTGAGCAAACTGGCGGCCGGCGCGAAGCTGAAGCCGGTGGCGAAACCGGCGGCGAAACCCTTGCCGCCAACGAAGGCGCCGATGCGGCCGGCAGTGTTCAAGTCGAAGTTCGGCAGGAAATAAGGCGGCCTCCGGCGGGCAGGGACGCAGTCCCTGCACCCACTTGTTTGGGTTCACGCTCAAACCCGCAGATAAAGTCATGCTGGCGCATGTCAGCATCCATGTTCAGCCTGTCCTACACCGGAAATTGCAGGCTATGATGAGGACCGGTCTCAACCGATGCTCTTTCAAAATGCAATCAGGAAAATGCCTGAAACCGGCCGAAACTGTGACTTTCGTGACCTTTGGGCAGCGGAACGGTTGCGGTGGCTGGTGGAAAACCTTGAACGAACGGGTGCAGGGGCCTCGCCCCTGCCCGCCGGAGGCCCCTTAGGCTTACGCCACGCTCGTCTTGGATTTGCGGCGGTTGCAGAACGCCGTCAGCGCGACCTGATCGAGCGGCGGGGCCACGCAATAGCCTTGCACCCATTGGCAACCGGCGGCGCGGGCGGCGGCGAGTTGCACATCGTCTTCGATGCCTTCGGCGACGACGGTGAGGCCAAGCCGGCGGGCGGTGGCGATCATGCCTTCCACCACGATGCGTTCGCGTTCGCTACCGGTCAGGCCCTGGGCAAAACTGCGATCGAGCTTGATGGTGTCCACCGGCAGGCGCGCAAGGCGGGCGAGGCTGGAATAGCCGGCACCAAAATCATCGAGCGCGATGCCAACCCCGTCGCGGCGGAGCAGCGAGAGCGTCGCGGCGGCGGCATCGAGATCGTTGATGATGGCTTCTTCGGTCACTTCGATCACCAGTCGGCGCGGCGACAGGCCGGACGTGGTGAGATCCTTGGCCAGTGAATCGATGAATTCGGGATCGGCAAGATCGGCGGCGGTCACGTTCAGCGAGATTTTCAGATCGGCCAGCGCGCCGGTCCACGCAGCGGCCGTGGCGATGGCGCGGGAACGGATGTGGCGGCCGACGGCCAGCGCCAGTTCGGCAGAGGCAGCGGTTTCGAGCAGGGTAATCGCCGACAGCCGGCCGTGCAGCGGGTGATCCCAGCGCGACAGCGCCTCCACCCCGCCAACAACGCCATCAGACAGGCTGGATTGCGGCTGGAACAGGATGGTGATGCCGCCATCTTTCAGCGCGCCGAACAGATCGGATTCCAGATCGGCGCGGCGGGCCAGCGCCTCGCGGTCGCTTTCCTGATGGAAGCGGGCGACAGCGCCGGGTTCGCGGCCGCGCGCATCGGAAAGCGCGATGGAAGCTTCGCGCAGCAGGGCGGTGGCGACGCTGGCCGGATCACCTTCCATGCTGCCATCATCCCAGGCGATGCCGGCGCGGCCTGAAACATGGATCAGGCGATCATCGATGGCAAAGGGCCGTTCAAAACCACGCAGCATCTGGCGGGCCAGCCGTTCCAATTTGTCGGCTGCGCCGGCACCGGAGATACCGATGGCGAATTCCGCCGCGGTCAGCCGCGACAGCAGCCGCAACTCACCGCTGGGGGTCCGGGAATCGGCAATCGGCCCCAGCCGCCGGGCGATCACCGCGAGCAGGCGATCGGCAACGTCGCGGCCATAAATGGTGTTGATCTGGGCAAAGCGGCCAACACCGATCACGATTACCCCGCAGGGCGTTTCGGCGGCGCGCTGTTCAGACAGCCAGTTTTGCAGGCGTTCGATGCTGGCCAGGCCGGTCAACCGGTCTGACTCGCCGGAATCCGGCGGCAGGGGAGCAGCAGCGGCGGCAGCGAGCCGATCGGCATGGCGACCCGCCAATTGCAGGGCAGTTGCAAAACTGTCGGACCCGAACGGGGAAACCATCACCGACGTCGCACCGGCATCGCGCGCCGCGCCAGCCGCATCGGCATCATTGCGGGACAGCAGCACCAGCATGGCACCGCGCCGGACTTCCACTGCCGGGCCCAGCGCCTGCGCCACTGCAAGCCCGGCCGACAACGCCCCGCGGGCATCCACCACCACGACGCGCACTGGTTCTGCGGCAAAGCGGCCAGCGGCCAATTCGGCGCGGCGTTCCAAGCGTGGGGCCTGGCCGGCAGCCGCAACCAGCGCCGCCACGTCATCGGCGTAACGTGGCGAAACGATCAACACCGGTTCGGCGTTCATTGCGCCCATGATCTCCAGAAACTGCCCCTTCTGCTCGATTTCATGCAAATCGACGTTGACGCGTTCCTGTCTGTCTGTCCAGCCCGACAATCAAGCTGCATATTGGTTAACACGAAAAGCGCTTGCCAAGCGATGCAGGCGTGCCACAGGCTTATGGTGATGTTTGGCGATGGCAACAGCGTGGCAAGCGCGCCGACCGCGGCCACACGGCCGCTGGTCGATCCGTTCGGCCGCGCCATCACCTATCTGCGTGTTTCGGTGACTGACCGCTGCGATTTCCGCTGCGTTTATTGCATGGCCGAAGACATGACCTTCCTGCCGAAAAATGAAGTGCTGAGCCTGGAGGAGATCGACCGCATTGCCAGCGCCTTCATCCGGCGCGGCACCCGCAAACTGCGGCTGACCGGCGGCGAACCGCTGGTGCGGCGCGGCATCATCGATCTGGTGAACAGCCTGGGCCGCCACCTGAAAAATGGCGCGCTGGAAGAACTCACCCTGACCAGCAATGGCAGCCAGATGGCCCGTCATGCCGAGGCGCTGTTTGCCGCCGGGGTGCGCCGCGTGAACATTAGCCTGGACACGCTGGATGTCGACAAGTTCGCCCGCATCACCCGCTGGGGCCGCCTGCCGCAAGTGCTGGACGGCATCGCCGCTGCCAAGGCCGCCGGTCTGCAGGTGAAGCTCAACACAGTGGCGCTGGCCCATGAAAACGCCGATGAAATCGAAGCTTTGATGCGCTTTGCTGCCGCCGGTGGCCATGATCTGACTCTGATCGAGACCATGCCGCTGGGCGAAATCGGCGAAGACCGGGTGGATCAGTATCTGCCGCTGTCGCGCGTGCGCCGTGATCTGGCGCAGCATTACACGCTCACCGATCTGCCGCACCGCACCGGCGGGCCGGCGCGCTATGTTCATGTTGAAGAACTTGGCCTGCAGTTGGGTTTCATCACTCCGCTCACCCACAATTTCTGCGAAAGCTGCAACCGCGTGCGGCTGACGGCAACCGGGCAATTGTTCATGTGCCTGGGCCAGGATGATCAGGCCGATCTGCGCAGCGTGATCCGGAGACTGGGAACGAACGGGTCTGGCAGCGATGAAGCTGCCATCGATGCGGCGCTGGATGAAGCGATCAGCCGCAAGCCCCGTGGTCATGATTTCGTGATCGAGCGGCGCGGCGCCCGGCCCGCTGTGGCCCGCCACATGAGCCTTACTGGCGGCTGAGGACCCAAACGGAATGAAACTCGCGCTGATCGTTTCCGACAGCCATGTCGCCCGTGCCGCCGGCGACGCGCTGCGCAAGCAACATGATTTCGTGCCCGTGCGCGAAGCCGATGTAGTGGTGGCACTGGGCGGCGATGGCCATCTGCTGCACTGCCTGCACGAAGCCATGCAGTTTCAGGATCCCAAGCCGATGTTCGGCATGAATCGCGGCACGGTCGGTTTCCTGATGAACGATTTCAAGGCGACGAAGCTGGAAGAACGGGTGGCCGCCGCCAAGCCGTTCGTGCTGCATCCGTTGCAGATGACCGCCACCACGACAGCGGGCGAAACCGTCACCCACCCGGCCATCAACGAAGTTTCGCTGCTCAGGGAAACACGCCAGACCGCCAAGATCGGCATCATCATCGATGGCAAGACCCGGATGGAAGAATTGATCTGCGATGGCGTGCTGGTGGCGACGCCGGCCGGATCGACCGCCTACAACCTGTCGGCCAACGGCCCGATATTGCCGCTCGAAGCCGATCTGCTTGCCCTCACGCCGATCTCGCCGTTCCGCCCCCGGCGCTGGCGCGGCGCACTGTTGCCGGCGGCCAGCCAGATCGAATTCGAAGTGCGCGAAGCCAACAAACGACCGTTGTCGGCCGTGGCGGACCAGATGGAAGTGCGCGACGTTGCCCATGTGAAAGTGGCGATCGACCGCAGCATCAGCCTGACCCTGTTGTTCGACCCGGAATATGCGCTGGATGATCGCATCAGCCTGGAACAGTTCGCAAGCTGAGGCTTTGGTTGAGGTTGGAGCTGGGCCGGGCTGATTTTTTGCCTTGGCAATCCCTTCTGCCCTCGCTAAGGGAGCGCTCCCACGCTGTTCCTCGGTAGCTCAGCGGTAGAGCATTCGACTGTTAATCGAATGGTCGTAGGTTCGATCCCTACCCGGGGAGCCAGCGTGGGATTATCAGGCGCCATGGCCGACGCCCCCTATGCCGGCCCCTCAATTTTCAGCCCGCAGTGCTGATCACAGCTATGGGGCTTCACTGTTCTTTCTTGCAGGTGCGGCGAATGACGCTATCATTGCGTCCAAGCCCTATTTAACGTCTGATTTGACGCTGTTTTCGGCACGTCCGGGCGGGGGCAGTTACCTGCTTTGCATGGCTGATGATCGTGGGGGCGAACAGCGCGTGGTGACCGACAAATTTGATGCGATCGTGGTCGGCGGCGGCCCGGCTGGCGCTGCGGCAGGCTGGGCGCTGGCCCGGCGCGGCATCAATGTGGCGATTGTCGAACGCGCCATCTTCCCGCGCGAAAAAGTATGCGGCGATTTTGTCGAACCCGCTGGGCTGCGGCTGCTGGAGGCCATGGGCTGTACCGCTGCGCTGGGGCTTGATCAGCGCATGCCGATCACCCGCAATCGCGTCTATTTCGGGCCGCGCATGCCCTATGCGGGCGAAATTCCTTATTACGACGGCGCCCACGGCATGCCGCCGCACGGCTATATCATCCCGCGCGACCAGCTTGATACGGTCTTGCTGGCCAATGCCGAAGCCAAGGGTGCCAAGGTGTTTCGGGCCACTGCCGCCAAGAATTTGCGGCGCGAAGATGGCCAGATGATCCTGACCGTGGCGCAGGGCGACAGCGTCCGCGAGATCAGCGCGCCAATGGTGGTCGGGGCCGATGGCGTGCAATCGGTGGTGGCCCGCCATGCTGGCCTGGGGCGCAGTGATCGCCGCCATATCGGCGTTTCGCAGCGCGTCTATATCGAGGATATCGACGTCGAACCCGGCGAAGCCTGCATCTGGTTCGATGAGGATCATTATCCGGGCTATGGCTGGATGTTCCCCATGTCGGGCGGCCGCGCCAACATGGGCGTCGGCCTGCTCAGCGAGACTTGTGACCGGTTCGGCATGTCGGTCCAGCAATGTTTCCGCGAAGCCGTGGATCGGCTGCGCATCCGCCACCCCGGCTGCGCCAATGCCCGGCTGGCCAGCAAGCCGCTGGGCGGCGCTGTGCACATGTATGGCGGCATCACCCGCAACCATTTTGCCGGCGGCGTGCTGGTTGGCGATGCCGGCGGCTTTGTCGATCCGATGACTGGTGAAGGCATCACCCAGGGCATGGAATCCTCGATCATCGCCAGCCGCACCGTTGCCGAGGCGTTGGAACGCGGCAGGTTCGAACAGGATGATCTCGTGCGCTATGACGAGGAATTCCGGGCGCATTTCGATCCGGCCATGGGCTATCTGGTTTTCTGCGCCACGGTGCTGCGCAACCGCCACTTTGCCGAATTCGGGTTTCGATCGACCCGGCAGGGCTTTGAACGCGCCCAGCATGACCATGATTTTGCCTCGGTTTCAGGCACCGCCTTTGGCGGCCTCAACGTTCAGCCGCTGGCCATGATTGGCCAGGTGTGGATGGCGATCGCCGAGACGTTGGTGCGCCAGGGCCCGGGCGCATTGCTGGCGCTGGCCGGCGGACGCAACAGCGGTAATGAACTGGCGGGTGATTGGCTGGCCTGGCAGCGCGGCTGGCGCGCTTCGGTTGCCGATGATGCGGCCTGGCATGTGCGCTGGCTGGGTGACATCATGGCGGCCGCCGGCAAGCTGGGGCCATCATTGAAGACGCGGGAAAATCCCCGGCTGCGGGGACCATTGGCACAGGAGATGGCGCGATGACGCAGACGCCCAGTTCCGAAAAACCGACTGTGGCCGTGGTGGGCGGCGGGCTGGCCGGCATATCGGCGGCAATCCAGCTGCAGAAAGCCGGCTTTGCCGTCACCCTGTTCGAGGCCAGCAATACGCTGGGCGGCAACACATCATCCTGCGTTGTCGATGGCGTCGAACATGACGTTTATCCGCACATGTTCTGCGATTGGTATGCCAATTTCTGGAACCTTTTCGAAGGCGAACTGGGCCGCAAGCGGGAAGATCGCTTCGAACCGCATGCCACGGTCAAGATGCGCGTGCGCGACAAGCCAGACTATGTCGAACTGCACAATCCGACGTCGATTCCAGCCGTCATCGCCAATCTGGGTTCCGGCGCGCTCATGCCAGCCCAGATGTTTCTGCTCGGCTATGCCGATACCGATCTGGTGGCCTTTCCGTTCGATCGTTCCGGGCGCAACCAGCTGCAGATGCTGGATGTGAACGGCTACCTCTATTCCCGCGGCTAGGGCACCGAACCGGTGGCCAAGATGGCCAATTATATCATCAAGCTGATCTGGTCGATCAACAGCGAAAAAACGGCCGCGGCCACCTACCAGAATTTCCTGCGACACAGCTCGCAATTTCCCAGTCACGCGCCCTTTGCCTGGCTGCTGAAGGGCGGCATGGGCAGCGAATTGGTCACGCCGCTGCACCAGCATCTCGAAAAGCTGGGCTGCGTTGTCCAATGCAATACCAGCGTCACGCAATTGCTGCTGG
Organism: Sandarakinorhabdus sp.; assembly: GCF_031422795.1. Classification (GTDB taxonomy): domain Bacteria; phylum Pseudomonadota; class Alphaproteobacteria; order Sphingomonadales; family Sphingomonadaceae; genus Sandarakinorhabdus. The sequence continues at coordinate 13,923 of NZ_JANPML010000153.1, read as the reverse complement.
TGGACGACAAACCCTGTCTGACAATCAGCACCGTCGCCAATAGGGAAAACGACACGGCCTGCCAGACGATCCAATATGATCATGCAGTGCTTGCCGTGCCGGTCGAGGCATTGGCCGGCATCGCGTTCAACGGCGGCGCTGATCAGATCGGCAAAACCCTGGTGGAAAGCGAACCGTCGCTGGCCAATTTGCAAAAGATGGGATCGGTGGTGATCCCGGTCGTCGATCTGTATCTCAAGGAGAAATTGCCAGATTTCCCAAAGGACAACATCGGTCTGGCGGGATCGACATTCGGGCTTTCGGTGCTCGATCTCTCGCAATTGTGGGACAAGGTCGACTTCGGCGGCAAGACGGCATTGGTGGTGGCCGCGTCCGATGGCGACTCCATTCCCAGCAAGGATCTCCAGCCGCAAGGCCATGCAATGCTGCGCGAGCTTCAGGAATATTTTCCGGAAATAAAGCCCGGCAAGGCCTGGGGCGATGCAGCAGCGAACATCGACTGGACCAAGACCAATGTTCGCGACAACCGCCGCCACAGATTGTTCCTGAACGATGTCGGCAGCTGGGAATGGCGGCCGCCGGCCTATTTCCCGGCCACCCTGCCGCGCATCGCCTTTGCCGGCGATTTCTGCCGCAACGAAGTGGACATGGCGACCATCGAAGGCGCGGTGATCTCCGGCATTTCGGCCGCGCGTGCGATTCAGATGGCCGATGCCGCGCTGCACGGCGGCAAGGAGCGCGGCCAGCCGATCCAGGCCAAGGGCCATGTCGTGTACAGCGACGCCGCGACCCGGGCGATGCGCCAATTGATGCTGCCGGTTGCCTATGGCGCGCTCGGCCTTGCCGCGGTGGATGAGTATATCGAAAATCTCACCGACGAAAATCGTCTGCACCAGGGCAATCATTATCCGCTGCTGGATTATATGGCGGTGGTGCCGCTGCAGTTCACCATCGATTGGTGGAAGGGTGCCTATTGGCTGGCACGCAGCCTTGCCACCCGGGATCCGCACTTGCCGCCGCCGCGCCAGTCTGCTGACGAAGCCCTGTTCGAAAAGGGCCGCAAACAGGATGGCCCGACCATCCAGCCATCGGAAATCACCTTTCAGCCGGGGCAGCCGGTCGACGAGGAAATCGGGGTCGGCGCCGCCCTGCTGATGGTGGCCGGCGAGTGTGCCGATTATGCCATCAGCCTGCTGAACGATGGCAAGCTGGGTCCCGCCGCGAAGGCGGCCGCTGACATCGCCGCGAAGGCGGCTGCGGACATCGCCGGCAGGGCGGCAGCAGGCAGCAGCACCAGTGCGGCCGCAGACATGGCGGCTGGCGCGATCGATCTGGCCCAAACTGTGCTGGGCACGTTGCTGGCTGGCGCCGCCGGTGCGGCAAAGGGCGCAGAGGCCTACAAGCGCCGCGCCCGCATCAAGAACTGATCACCATCAGCGCGAAAAAAAGGACAGGGCAGCGTGGACAAGATAACGGCAGGGATTGTCGCCGAGCTGGATCTTGCGGACGAAATCGACCGCCTGTGCCGCTATCTGGCCGATTGGGTCGAAGGCGTTTCGCCCGAGATGCGGGAACTGATGCACTGGCAGTTCGACACCGGCTCCAAATATTTCAGGCCTTTGACCATCTTTGCCTGCTACCGCGCCGTTAACGAGACAGCGGTTCCCGACACGATGATCCGATCGGCCGCCGTGCTGGAAATGATGCACAACATGTCGCTGGTGGTCGACGATATCCTCGATCAATCCGACGAACGCCGCAGCAAGGCGACCCTGCACGCCAAATTCGGCATGCTGCCGGCCTTGATGGCGTCGGGCTATATCCAGGCCGATGGCTTTGCGCTGTCTGCCCACGATCCCCACGACATCTTGCTGTTTGCCGATCTGGTAAAGCGGCTGGGCGTGGCCGAGTGCGCGCAGTGGCGATTGCGCCGGCAACCGCTGGGCGTGGCGGACTGGGAAGAAATTGCCGGCGAGGACACGGGCTCCATGTTTGAAACCTGCGCTTGCCTTGCCACTCGCGATGAAAGCCTGCGCAAATTCGGCCGCTTGCTGGGCATGGTTTATCATGGCTGCGACGACGTCGGTGACGTCAAGGGCCTGCAATCGCTGGGCGGCGGCGGCGAAGAAGATCTGCGCGATGGTATTTTGACCCTGCCCGCCGCGCTGGCCATTCAGGATCCCGCGATCCGGCAGCGCTTCTGCAGCAGCAATCCTTCACCCGCCGATCTGGAGATCATCAAACACGCCATGATCGCCCAACTGCCCGCTGCCGAGCTTCATCTCGACCAGCTGGCCAAGGATGCCTGCTGGGAAGCGCAGGTGCATGCAAAACAGCCGCAGCGCCTGCTTCAGCTGGTCGCCCACACACGCGAACTGTCGCGGCGTTAGGATCAGGACAGGCTGGCGAGCCGTGCCCGCGCCCGGCCCAACGCCGGGGTGTGGGTATCGGGGCCGCAGCGCGCCAGGGTTTCGGTAAGCACGGCGCGGGCCGCCGCCCAGGCCGCTGCATTGCCTTTTGCGCCGTCATTCTGCGCGATCAGGGTTTCGGCAAGCTGCCCGGCCAGCGCCAGTTCCGGCGCCAGCGTGCCCAGTTCGACCGCAAGCGCCAAACCTTCGCGCAAGCAGGCAATGGCCGCCGCACGGTCACCGCTGGCTGCCAGCAGGCGGCTCTTGATCTCGAAAGTCTGGGGCAAGCCCACACGCTCTTGCGGGTTGGTGGCAAAGGCCCATTCCACCGCCGCCATGGCCTCTTCGGTCCGGCCGGAGCGTTCAAGGGTGGCGGCGAGATTATTGATATTGATGCTGCTGCCGATCTTGGCCTCGCTGGCGATCATCTCATCGATCGATTGCCGCATCTTGGCGATATCTTCCGGCGTGATTGCTTCGGGCGGCAGGCCCCAGCCCAGTTTGGCCTGCACCAGGTGCAGGATATAATCATAGCCATTGGCCGCGCACAGTGCGATCGCCTTGCGGCTGTGATCGTGGGTGGCAGCGGCATCTTCTTCCAGATTATACAATGTGCCGGCGAAATGATGCGCGACCACAATGGCATAAGGTTGCTTGGTCTGCTGGGCCAGATCGAGCGCCGATAGCATGCGATCACGCGCCAGATCCGATCGGCCCGCCATCCACGCCCCCAGCGCACCAACGCCAGTGGCAATGACCATGTCAGCCGGCGCATGGCCCGTCGTGCCGTTTGACACGAGCGTGTGCCACGCCTGCCATTCCGCTTCGAAATCATGGATGCGGCCGGCATAGAAACTGGTCTGCAGCCGGGCGTTGGTGGCAAAGATGGCCATCCACGGCGGCACGTCTTCTGGCGGCATCAGCGCCGCGCGGGCCAGAACATTTTCGCGGATGACATCGGCCTTGTGATAATCGCCGGCGGTGATGGCCGTGCGCCACAGCTGCGCTTCCTGCAGCAGCACCCGGCCCAGCTTGCCGCTGCGGGCGGCCAGTTCAGCGGCCCGCATGCCAGCCTCTGCGGTGCGCGGGTCGGCATAGCCATGGGTTTCCTGCAGCGCCCGGTTCAGCTTGCTCCACAGATCGAATGCGATCTCGTCACGCTCCGGCCCTTCCGGCAGGCCGCCGATCAGCGCCAGCCCCTTGCGGAAATCGGCTTCGGCTTCCTTGGCCGCGGCCCGATGCGTGGCGGCGTCCCCCGCCGCGATCCAGGCGGCGACCGCTTCGGCCGTGGCGCCGGCACGCGTCCAGTGATTGGCGACGACTTCGCGCTGGCTGGCGGCCAGATCGGGGAAATTGGTCACCAGCGTGGTGGCGGCCAAGCGGTGCAATTCGCGCTGCTGCTTGCGCGGCAGGGTTTCATAGGCCGCATCCTGCAGCAGCGCATGTTTGAAACGATACTGGGCTGCCGGAATGGAACCACGCACCAGCAACAGATGTTCATCCGTCAGCTGTTCCAGCATCGGCGCCAGTTCGCTGGTGGCCAGCCCGGTCATGTGCTGCAGCAGATCAAAGGGGAAACTGCGGCCAAGCACGGCACCCATCTGCAGCACCTGCCGCGCTGCGGCCAGCCGATCCATCCGCGCCGCCAGCAGCGCCCGCAGGGTCGATGGCAGGGTCATGGTACTGCCGTCGCTGCTGCCGTTGGCGACCATCCGGGCCAGTTCCTCGGCAAACAGCGGCACACCATCGGCCCGATCAACCAGCAGCGTCATGGCGTTGCCGGGCAGCATGGCGTCGGCCAGCACATGCTCCACCATTTTGCGCACATCGTCCTGCGGCAGCCGTCCCAGCGTCAATCGGCAGTGATGTTCGTGTTCGGGCCAGGGCGCGACGAACTCCGGGCGGGCGGTCGCCACAAACAGCAAACTGTCCTGATCGGCCTGCTCCACCAGCATTTCGACAATCTCGAGGGTGGACGGATCGATCCAGTGCAGATCATCGATCATCAGCACCAGCGGCCGTTCCTGCGCCAGCGCAAACAATGCATTGGCAAAGGCACCGTGCAGCTGCCGGCGCCGCAGATCGCCGCCGCCGGTTTCAGGTACATCAACCAGGGGCCGCGCCGCATCAGCCAGCATCGCCAGCGCCCGATCGCTCTCCCCGGCCCCATCTTCGTCCAGCCCCTGCAGCAGCTGCCCGATCGCGTGATAAGGCGTATTGGGGAACATCGACGAGCCTTGCAGCATCAGCCAGAAATGCCCCGCCGGTTCCAGCCCGCTGCGGAATTCGTCGATCAATCGCGATTTGCCGATGCCCGCTTCGCCGCGCACCAGCACCAGCTGGCTGTTGCCGGCCAGAACTTTGCGCCAACGGCTGGCGATCAGGTGCAGATCATCCTCGCGCCCGACAAACCGCGTGGTGGCGCCAAAACTGCGATTGCCGCTGTGCGAATGGGCGGATTGCACGGCATAGGCCTGTTCACGCCCATCATCGCCCGGCACCGGCTGCAGCACAAAGGACCGGCTGGCCAGTTGCCGCACCGTTTCTGAAACGAGCACGCCCCCCGGCTCGGCACGATCACGCAGGCGGCTGGCCACGGCGCTGCCTTCGCCAAACAGCTCGACCTCGCCGCGGTCATTGCGGGTCACCAGCACATCACCGGCGTGCACGCCGATCTTCAGTTCCAGCGGCCCACCCGGCCAGTCAGTCGGCCGCAGCGCCATCGCCCGCAGCCGCGCCCGCAGTTCCAGCGCGGCCTGAACGCTGCGCCGGGCTGCGTCTTCCTGGGCGACCGGATAACCAAAGCTGCAGGCAAAACGATGCCCATCCCATTTGATGCTGCTGCCAAAACGGCTCACAACCGCATCGAGAGCACCGGCCAGGCTCACCAGAAGTTCGTGCCAATCTTCTGGATCAAGCGCCATGGCGGCGCGATGGCCATCGGCAATTTCGCCCGATAGAAACGTCACTTCGCGCCGTTCATTGCTCGGTTTTGGCGCCGCGCGCGGGCGTTCAGGCGCAGCAGGGCGCGCAGCATCAGGGCCAGCAGGCGGGTGACGGGCCGCGATCACCGCGCGCACATGGGCAGCAAAATCCAGCCAGGCGCGGTCGTTCTGGTCGCCTGTCCAGTGCGTCAGATCAGCGGTCTGCACCAGTTCGAACATGATGGGCCGCTCGCACATCTCGATCATGCACGGCACCAGCGTGCCCAGACGCTGGGCCAATGTCGCTTCGGCCCGTACCCAGCGCGACGCCACCGCGCGCTGTGACCACATCACAACCACTGCGGCGGCAGTGCGCAGCGCGTTTTCGGTCACTTCGTCATAGGCTTGTCCGGCGCGCAGATCCGCGTCCCACCAAACCGTCAGGCCCAATGCTTCCAGCCCGCGCACCACCACCTGGGCCTGTTGCTGGTCTTCGCGATTATACGAAAGAAAAACGTCCAACAGCACGTCCCCACGAGCAGCGCATCACCCACCATCACGCCATGTTTGCCCCGTCGTCACCCCTTAGGACAAGGCGGCTTGACCGACAATGGCCGCGCAAATGCGAGGCGACGCAATACGGCCGCTGTGCCTGATACGGCGCTTGGCGTTACCTGTTGGATGGGTTAGGATTTCGCCCATTGGCGGTGCGCCTGCGCCGCTGCTTCCGGGGGGAGGAAACGCGCGTGACCGAACGAAAATTGCCATCCAGCGATCTGGCGGCGCTCGACCAGAAATTCTGGCAGCAGATGGAACGCGAACGCGAAACGTTCCAGGCGAGCAAGACGACATCGCCAGCCAATCAATTGGGCAACCGGCCGGCCAGTGGCCAACGCGGCCAAACGCCCAACCGCTGAATTGCGCGGCATTCGCGGCCATCGGCGCGGTCTGGCCTGCCAGTCAGCGTTGTCGGAATGAAAATAAGCTGGCCTGAACTCGCCGGTAATTGGACCATCTTTTTCGCAAGGTACAGGCTGCCGCCGATCTCAACGGGGGTGTTGGAGATGAGCCGGCGGAAAGCCTGTTGATGGCGCAATTGTCGATCGGTTCAGGCCAGCACGGCCTTTACACTGGCCGTTTCGGTTCAGATCTCTGCTCTCCGGTGGCGGGGCAGCAGATCAAAAATGATGTGAATGCGATCTTCGTCGCCATCGTTGTGGGCTTCATGCAGCTGATCATTGTCGAACCACCACAGTTCGCCTTCGCGCATCCGCACATCTTCGTCGCCTGAGCGCAGCCAGCTGCCCAGGCTGGATTTCAGCACCAGATGATTGCGGTTGCGCAGGCGGTAATATTCGCCGCGATCGGTGTGCGGATACACGCGGTGCCCAGCCGGCAGGCAGACGATCTTGGCGCGTGACAATTCGCTGTCCAGCGCAGTGGCGATCCGTTCGATGAAGGCGCAGGCCAGCGGATAGGTGATCGCGCCGCTGGTCCAGCGACTTTCGTGCACATCGCGCGGGTCGCGCCCGGCCAGCGCCGATTTGCGAACCCCGCGCAGGGGAATGGCCAGCGCCTCCCGCTGCACCGCGATCTTGGCTTGCCGTCCGGTCACGGCACCGAACGGATCATCCTGGGCGGCGATCTCGGCCAGAAATGGCGCTGGTTCGATGCCGGATTCAATCAAACAGAAATTGCGCATATGCCTTGTCTCCCGCGCTTGGCGCCGCCGCTTTTCACAGCGGCCATGCGAGACAAACGCAGGCTGCCGGCGGTTTATTCCCGCCAACACCAGCGACCGCGACGAAAATTTTTCCGGCCCATCGCCCGGAATAATCCGGCTGCTGCTCGCGTTTTGCCTGTCGAGACCCCGGCACCAAGCCGGTGACCGATGGAGCCTTTCGACAATGACCAAGCTGCTGCCCAGCCTGCACCTTTCCCTGGCCCTGCTGACCATCAGCCTGCCGGCTGCTGCCACCATTCCGTCGGCTGCAGCTGCTGCCCAGCAGATGACGCGCGAAAGCCATGTGATGGCGCCAATGCCAGCCGTGGCCGTGCTGGCCGCTGCGCCGGCAACATCGGAACAAGTGTGGCAATTGCGGTCGAGCCTGAATGTGGCCGCGCTGATGTGCGGCGATCGGGCGATGATCAGCGGCTACAACTGGCTGCTGCGCGCCCATGCGCCGTTGCTGGCCCGCACCTGGTCGGCTGAACAACAGCGTTTCCAGAAGCTGCATGGCAGCCAGTGGCAGACCGCCCAGGATCGCCAGCTCACCAGCCTCTACAATCGTCTGGCCAACACCAATGATCGCGGCCGCTTCTGCGCCGATGCCCACACCATCATCAGTGAAGCCCGCATGGTCCCGACCGATCTGTTTGCGCACTTCGCGGCCAGCGCGATCAACCGCCTGCTGCAGCAGAACACGCTTCACCTGGCCGCTCGCTAAGCGCGCTGCCGCCCTCTTTTGCCCCCAAGGAGACCCTGACCATGATCAAGCACATCACGCCCAAGCTGCCCTCGTCCCACCTGACTGCGGCCAACACTCTGCAGGCCCGGCTGATGATGGCCCGCGCCGCCTTCACCACGCGCAATGTCAATTTCGGCGAAGCCCATGCGCTCAAGCGGCGCGGTGTGACACCCAAGCCCGGCGATCTGCTGCTGGCGGAAATCAGCGATCTTGGCCAGCATCCGCGCATGGAGAACCATGCCGGACGGCGCGGCCAGCTTTATGTGGGTGACGAAGTGATCGTGGCCTACGGCAATCGCTATGCGCCCGATCAGTTCGAAGCGATGGTGCCCGCGCATCTGGGCGCCTGCCACCTGGCCGCTGGCGGCGGCGTAGCCAGCGAAGTGCTGGTGCGCCATGCCCGCATGCGCCCGGCCACCGATATCCGCCCGATCGGCCTGATTGCCCGCAAATCGGGCAGCATCATGAACCTGGCCGATTTCGCCCTGGCGGCGCCCGATGCCACCGCTGAACTGCCGCCGGTGATCGCCGTGGTGGGATCGTCGATGAATGCCGGCAAGACGACGTCTGCTGCTGGCATCATCCACGGCCTGACCCGCGCCGGCTTCAAGGTGGGCGCGGCAAAGCTGACCGGTACCGGTTCGGGCGGCGATCTGTGGACGATGCGCGACGCCGGCGCCATCACCGCCTATGATTTCACCGATGCCGGCTATGCCAGCACCTACATGCTCGACATGGCGGAACTGACGACCATCACCCAGACCCTGCTCGGCAATCTGGGCCGCCCGGATCATGATATCGTGGTGGTGGAAATCGCCGATGGGCTGTTCCAGCGCGAAACCGCCATGCTGCTGGCGCAAGCCCAACAGCACGCCTGGTTCCGCAGCGTCATCTTTGCCGCCGGTGACGCCATGAGCGCCTGCCACGGCGCGGCCATGCTGGCCAACATGGGCCTGCCGGCCACGGCCATCACCGGCCTGCTCTCGATCTCGCCGCTGGCTGCACGCGAAGCCGAGCTGGTGTCGGGCGTGCCCGTGGTCAGCCTGGGCATGCTGCGCGATCCGGTGCAGGTGCCCAAGCTGCTGCTGGGCGACAATGCTGGCCAGAGCGTGGCGGCATGAGCCTGCCCCGCCTTGTGGATGGCGAACGGCGCCTGTTGTTTGCCGGATTGGTGACAACCGGTGCCGTGCAGGCCGGCATTGCCGCGATCTCCTCTGGCATCATCAGCACCGCCGTCACCACGCAGAGCCTGTTGGTTCTGCCGGCGATTGGCCTGCTGGCCTGCGCGGTGCTGGCCGGCAGCACTGGCCTGATGGAACGCTGGGTCGGCGAGAAACTGGCACAATCCTATGTGCTGGCGCTGCGCCAGAAACTGTTTGCTGCCGCCATTCCCGCCATTGGCCGGGTTGAAGAAGCCCGGCTGGTGCTGCCGTTCGTCGGCGATCTTTCGGCCGTGCGCAACTGGGCTGCCCGCGGCCCGGCCGCGCTGCTAACCGCTGGCGTGGCCAGCAGCAGCGGTGCGATCCTGATGGCCGTGCAGTATCCGGCGCTGGCAGCGGGCCTGCTGCCCCTGCTGGCCGCAACCTTGGTTTTGCTGGTGCTGTATCGCCAGCTCGCCGGCCGCATCGCGCAGCAGCGCCAGGCGCGCGCGCAGCTCACCCGTTTTGTGTTGCGGCGGCTGCGGGTACCGGCAGAACAGGCCGTGCCGGCGCAGCAACGCGTCAGCCGGGCCGATCGCCGCCGGCTGGATGTGCGCGCCGAACGCGCCGCCACCATGGCGATCCGGCGGGCCACCATGGTCGGCCTGATGGACGGCGTTGCCCTTGCTGGCGGCGGCCTCACCGTGCTGGCCCTGCTTGCACTGGGATCGTCTGATCAACGCGCACTGATCGCCGCGCTGGGCCTGGCGGGCTTTGCTGCGGCGCGGCTGCTGGATGTGGCCCGCGCCCTGCATGCGCTGGCCGGCGGCGGTGTCGCCCTCGAACAGATCACCACCCGCCTTGATAACGCCGATGCCCGCGCTTTGGCCGGCAAGGCCGATCTTCCCCCACCATCACCCGCAATCGAGGATTAATCCCATGGGCCATTTCCAGCTCCGCTTCGTCCGCTCACCCGCCCCCGGTGTGCCGGATCATTATCTGCATGTTCCCACCGGCCACTCGCCCCTGACGCTCAGCCGCTTGCCGGTGGTGGTGATGGTGCACGGCATTTCGCGCAATGCCGCCGAACAGGTGCTGCGCGCCAGCCAGAACGGGCTGGGCGACAGGGTGATCGTGGCGCCGCTGTTCGAACGCCGCGCCATGGGCCGTTATCAGCAGCTCGCCGCTGGCCGCAGCGGCCAAAGCGCCGATCAGGCGCTGATCAACCTGCTGGATTGGCTGATCATCGACGGCTTCAATGCCAGGCAGATCAAACTGTTCGGCTTTTCCGGCGGCGCGCAGTTTGCCCACCGTTTTGCCCTGTTCCACCCCGACCGCGTGCGCAAATTGTGCCTAGCGGCCGCCGGCTGGTACACCATGCCCGAACCCGGCGAAGCCTGGCCGGCCGGGCTGAACAATGCGCCGCTGCAACCCGAGCTGAAAAAGCTGCTGGCGATCCCGACGCTGGTGTTCGTCGGAAGCGGCGACAATCTGCGCACGGCCTCGCTCAACCAGTCGCCGCGGATCGACCGTCAGCAGGGGCCGCACCGGCTGGCCCGCGCCCGCGCCTAGACCCAGGCCATGAAAGCCGCAGCACGCCGCCTGGCTGTGAAGGCCGATATCAGGCTGAAGATCATTCCCGCGCATCGCCACCAGTTTGAATCCTATGCCACCGATGGCGGCATGTTTGCGGTTCTGACGGGCTGGCTGGAAGACGAGCCAGCGCGCTTATGGTCACAACCATCAATCACGGCCAGTCTTGGGCTGGACATTCACCATGTAGTTGCGGCAAGGGCGCCCTCAGTCGCCATCTTCGACCATATCAGGGGTTATTGATCATGAAGATGTTGCTGACGTCGTTGGCGCTTGTCGCCACGCTGCCGGTCGCCCCGGCGCTCGCTGCCATCCCCGAACTGCCCGAGCTGCGAATCGAACGCGGCGGCCTGGATATCCGGGTCGGCGGCGTGCTGTCGGGCCAGGCAGCTGTGATTGACGAAAATCGCGCTGGCCGCGCCCGTACCGGCACCGGCTACGACGCTTCGGTGCGGATCAACGCCGAATGGGTGACCAAGGGCGGCCTGCTGTTTGGCGCCTATATCGATCAAGGCCGCATCAGCCGCGAAACCGAAGTGCTGCAGACCGGCGAAGCCTTTGGCTTTGTCTCGTCGGATTTCGGCCGGCTGGAAGTGGGGCTGCAGGATGGCGGCAACGAACAGCTGGCCTTTCGCGCGCCCATTTTGGGCCTGGGCCAGGTGCGCGGCGATTTCTCGCGCTATGCCGGCACACAGGCCCTGCTGGTCGCGCCCGATACCGGCGATGCCTTCAAGATCGTCTATCTCTCGCCGCCAGTGGCCGGGTTCCGCGCCGGCGTGTCGTGGGCGCCGAAATTTCAACGCAATCAGCGTGATCCCGATCCAAGGGATCGCATCATCCTGCGCGACGCGATCGAAATTGGCGGCAATTTCCAGCAACCGCTGGGCAATTGGGTGTTGGGGGTCAGCGGCGGCTGGGTTACCGCCCGGGCCGCACCGGAAACCGGTCGCCGCGGTCTCGATGCCTAGAATGTCGGCCTTGATGTGCGCAATGGGCCGCTGCGCATCGGCGGCTCCTATGTTGACCGGGGGGACAGCAACCGCCGCACGCCGGGCTTCAACCAGCGCGAGATCAGTGCCGGTGTGGCCTGGGTGATGCCGCGCTGGGGCGTTTCGGCGTCGGCGGCGCATGCCACGGCCAGCACCGAACGCAACGACCTGATCAGCGCTGGCGGCTATTTTTCGATCAGCCGCAACATCCAGCTGCGCGCCGATCTCACCCGCTTTGTCGAACGCGAAACCGGCCGCAGCCGCCGCCGTGGCATGGTTGGCCTGATGGAATTGGCCTTCCTGTTCTAGGCCGTTTGCCCAACACACAAAAAACCGCCGGCGCGCCGCAAGGCCGCCGGCGGCTTTCGTTTGCCGTCAGGGCTTCGGGGCCGTCAGCGCTTTGGCTTCGGCCTCGGCATCCAGCGGCTCGCCGGCGGCCAGCGCATCGAGCGCGGCCGTGATGGCGGCTTCACCCGGGCCGGCGGCCTGGGCATATTCGTTGCGGCTGGCAACCGCGCTGCTGGCCACCACGATCTGCCATTGATCGCCGCGCCGGCAGGCCAGCGCGACAAGCGCCGTCTGATCCTGCTGCACGCCGAACTGGCGGCACAAATCGCCATTGCCGGCGCGCACACTGATCAACGGGCGCAACACGCCGCCCGGCAGCTTTGCATCGGTGCCGCTGCGGGTGCTGGCCAGCGCTGCCGCCAATGTCGGGCCAGCGCGGGTGCCCGTGGAATCAGCGATGATCAGCGCATCGCTGTCGCCCTTTTGCACGCCGGTGCCGATCACCAGGCCAATGGCCAGCGATGCGGCCAGCGCCGCCGGTTGCCACCAGCGAATCGGGCTGCGGGCGGCAGCGGATTGGTCGCGGGCGGCGCGGGCGGCAGCAAAATCCACCACGGTCGGACTGGCCGCTGCCAGCGGCGGCGGACTGGCCGCAGCCAGCAGGGCCGGCGGCACCGGTTCGGCCAGAACCGCATCAAAGGCGGCGGCCACGGTTTGATCGACGGCTGCGCTGCCATCGGCCAGCGCCTCCAGCCGGGCCATCACGGCCGCGTCGGCGGCCAGCGCCGATTCGATTTCAGTCATGCGCGGCTCAGCCAGCTGGCCGTTCAGATATGCCAACAGTTCGGTATCGCTGATCATGATGGCATTACCCCCGCCTGTGCCAGTTGGCCAACCAGTGCGGCGCGGGCGCGGGCCACGCGGCTCATCACGGTGCCAATCGGAATGTTCAACACTTCAGCTGCTTCGCGGTAGGCCAGGCCTTCCACCAGCACCAACGCCACCAGCTGGCGCTGTTCGGCCGGCAGGGCGGCGACGGCGGCGCGCACCCTGTCACCGGTATCGCGCTGTTCCTGCGTATGGTTGCCGTCTTCGCCCGGCATGTCGAACAGATCGGCGGCACGGGCGATGATGATGATGGCCCGGCTGCGGCCACCAGCGGCGGCGGGGCCGATGACGACGATGATGCACCGACAGCCGGCGGCGGTGATGCAGCCGGCAATGACGACGACGACAACGGCGCTGCCGACGACCGCAATGATGCTCCCGGCGACGCGCCCGGCAGCAGTGCCGCTGATGATAACGGCGACGATGGCGCAGACCTGCCTGCCGCCGCGCAATACGCTGGCGTGGAAGATTCCCGCCAGCGCGCCCGGCTGGACAAGCAGGAAGCTATCGAAAGTGACGATGACGGCTTTCGTTATCGCCGCGGCGAACTGGTGGCGCTGGGCGTCGATGATGCCGGCATTGCCCGGCTGACCCGCGCCGGCTTTCGCGTGCTGGAACGGCACAAGATGGCATCGCTCAGCGGCCAGGCCGTGCTGCTGGCGTCGCCGGCCCGGGTGAAGGATATTGATGCGCTGGTGCAGCTTGATGGCCTGATCGGCAGCGCGCCGCACTCGCTCAATCACTTGTTTGACCGCACGTCGGCGCTGGTCCGTTCCGGCGGCAAGCCGCAGCGGGTGACCCGGCGCGCCTGCCCGTGCCGCATCGGCGTGATCGATACCGGCGTGGCCGGCACCCTGCCAGATCTGAAGCGCACGCGGCTGGTGCAGCAGGGCTTCAATGGCGGCGCCCCCGATCCGGCGCTGCACGGCACCATCATTTCCAGCCTGATCGCCGGCACCGAACCGGCCCCGGGCAGCCGCACCGAAATCATCGTGGGCGACGTGTTTTCCGGCCCGCGCCGCAGCGCCGGTTCCGCGCTGGCCGTGGTGCGCGCGCTGGACTGGATGGCCGCGCAAAAGGTGGCAGTGATCAATGTCAGCCTGTCGGGCGCCAATAACCCGGTGGTGGCCGATGCCATCGCCCGGCTGGCGGCGCGCGGCCATATCATCGTGGCAGCGGCCGGCAATGATGGCCCGGCGGCCCCGCCAGCCTTCCCGGCCGCCTAT
>NZ_JANPML010000152.1:0-2137 GCF_031422795.1 Sandarakinorhabdus sp. | reverse complement strand
CCTGAATGCAGCACTGAAGCAGGCCGGTTACCCCATGGTGCCGGCCGACAACACGACCATCGCCAAGGCTCAGAACTTCGTCGACATCTTCACGGCACAGAAGCTCACGATCATCCTGATCCTGACCTACCTCGTGATCCTGGTGACGATGGTCTACGGCCCGATCGCCGCGATGCTGGTTGAACTGTTCCCGACCCGCATCCGCTACTCTGGGCTGTCGTTGCCGTATCACATCGGCAATGGCTGGTTCGGTGGCCTGATGCCGGCAACTGCTTTTGCGATCTCGGCCCAGACCGGCAACATCTACTCGGGCCTGTGGTACGCGATCGTGATTGCCGTCATGACGGTGATCGTCGGCACGCTGTTCGTGCCGGGTGGAACCCACAAGAAAGACATCTTCGCTGGTGACAGCGATAAATAGGCCCATGTAAACACATGGCAATGGCCGGGCCGGGGTCTCGTAGAGTCCTCGGCCCGTTTCGTTTGTGGCCAAGGAGATTCTGTTTTGATCGATCTCGTGCTTTCGCAACTGACCGACCTGTTCCGCATCGGGCTGATCATCGCTCTGGTCTACACGATGCACAGAACCGCTGCCGTGACGGGGCGCGTGCTCCCGCTGGTCTTGGGTGTGGTGTTTGTGGCGGTGATGCTTCCGGCCACCCTGCCAAGTTCATCGGCCAGTTTCACCGACGCCATCCTCGCGGGGCTGGTGTCCAACACGATCATCCTGGTCCTGGTGCTGGCCGTGGCCGGACTCATCGCACGGGCACGGCGCTGAGCGCCATGGCCCCCAAGACGCTTCGTTCAGGCGGCGGCTCGGGCGCGCGTCGCCGCCATCACCTTCTGCACCAGCGGATGGCGTGGATCGCTTCCTTCACGCCATCGCCGCCGCGACCATCGCGCGCTGACAAGAAACTGAGGGACTCCCTGGCGTGACGTGCGAGACCGGCGGCCCTTTCGGGCGCTGAATTGACGCACGGCGCGGGTTGTGACGTAGCGGCCCGATGGCGCGGACGATAATCGTGCGGTGTCCATTCAGGTCCATGCTGCCATGCCGCGCCAAACCAAGATCGTCGCCACCCTCGGCCCCGCATCCAACACGCCCGACATGCTCGAGCGCCTGATCAACGCCGGGGTTGACGTGGTGCGGCTGAACTTCTCGCACGGCACGGCGCAGGACCATATCGACCGGGCTGCCATGGTGCGGGCCGCGGCCGACCGCTGCGGCCGCTCGGTGGCCATCATGGCCGACCTGCAGGGCCCGAAAATCCGCGTCGGCAAGTTCGAGGGCGGCAAGACCGATCTGGTCGTCGGGCAGAAGTTCGTGCTCGACGGCGGGCGCCAGGAACTCGGCAACAACGACAGTGTCGGCCTCGACTACAAGGAGCTGCCGCGCGATGTGAAACCCGGCGACACGCTGCTGCTCAACGACGGCCTGTTGGTGTTGGTTGTCGATGACGTGCGCGGCGAGCAGGTTCACACCACGGTCAAGGTCGGTGGCGTGCTGTCCAACAACAAGGGCATCAACAAGCAGGGCGGCGGCCTGACGGCACCTGCCCTGACCGGCAAGGACATGGAAGACATCAAGACGGCGATGTCCTTCCAGGCCGAGTACCTGGCGGTGAGTTTCCCGAAGAACGCCACCGACATGGAGATGGCGCGCCAGTTGGCCAACGTGGCCGGCGAGCCGTGGCGCCACAAGCCGGGGCTGATCGCCAAGATCGAGCGCAGCGAGGCGATTCCGGTGCTGGAGAGCATCGTGCGCGCCAGCGACGGCATCATGGTGGCGCGCGGCGACCTGGCCATCGAGGTCGGCAACGCCTCGGTGCCGGCGTTGCAAAAGCGCATGATCAAGCTGGCCCGCTCGCTCGACAAGCTGACCATCACCGCCACCCAGATGATGGAGTCGATGATGGTCAACCCGGTGCCCACGCGCGCCGAGGTCAGCGACGTGGCCAACGCCGTGCTCGACGGCACCGACGCGGTGATGCTGAGCGCCGAAACCGCGGCCGGCAAGTACCCGGTCGAAACGGTCGAGATCATGGCCGCCATCTGTGTCGAGGCCGAGCGCACCGAAGAGGTCAAGCTCGACGCCGACTTCAGCAACAAGCACTTTGGTCGCATCGACCAGACGATT
>NZ_JANPML010000151.1:0-4165 GCF_031422795.1 Sandarakinorhabdus sp. | reverse complement strand
CGGTCGGACAGGCCGTCTGGCAACGGGTGCAGCTGCCGCACCGATCCGCATGCGGTGCGTCGGCCGCCAGATCGAGCGTGGTGTAGATCGCGCCGAGGAACAGCCAGCTGCCATGCTGGCGCGAGACCAGATTGGTGTGCTTGCCCTGCCAGCCCAACCCGGCAGCGGCGGCCAGCGGCTTTTCCATCACCGGGGCGGTATCAACGAAGACTTTCAACTCGCAGCCGGCTTGCGCCACCAGCCAGCGCGCCAGCGCCTTCAGCCGTTTCTTGATAAGATCATGATAATCGCGGTTCCACGCATAAACCGAAATCACCCCGGTATCGCCTTCACCCGCCAGCCGCAGCGGATCCAGCGCCGGCGCATAGCTGGTGCCGAGCATGATGACGCTCTTCACATCGGGCCACAGGCCTTGCGGCGACGCGCGTTCATCGGCGCGGCCTTCCATCCAGATCATGTCGCCGTGGCAGCCTTCGGCGAGCCATTGGCGCAGGCGCCCCCCGGCCTGCGGCACCGCAGCGGCCGTGGTGATACCGATATCGGCAAAGCCCAGGCGCAGCGCCTCGGCCTTAAGGGCTGCAATCAGGCCAGCGTCGCCAGCCACGTCATCACCGTGGCGTGCAGCCTTTGTTCAATCTCGCCCCAGAACAGCCAGTGCGGCACGCCGGGCCATTCGTGATAATCCACCGTGCCAGCAATCTGCCGCGCGGTGGCGCGCGCAATGCCCGGCGGCGTGGTGCGATCATTGCCGCCCACCACCACCAGCGCCGGCTGGGTCAACCGCGCATAATCCACCCGCGTGATATTGCCATACAGCGGCGGCAGCGCCATTTCGGCCAGCACTCGGCCTGAATCCCACACCAGCGCGGCGATTTCCTTGGCGGTGACCTCTTCGGGCACACCATTGAAACAGCCCCAGCGCGCACCGGCTTCATCGAACATGGTCGGGCTATCCCACCAACCCCATTTCAGCAGCACGTTCTTGAGCGTTCGGGCCTGATCGAGGCTGGGCGACTGGCTGTTGGCGGCGGCGGCTGGCGACAGCAGCACCAATCCGGCATGCGGAATCCGCAGCGCCACCATCTGGGCCAGCAGGCCGCCCATCGAGTGGCCAAGGATTACCGGCGGTTCCCCCAATTTGCCCGCCTCGGCAACCAGATGATCGACATAGGCGGTGATCGACAGTTCGCCCAGTGCCGCTGCGGGTGGCAGGCAGGCCGGGCGATCGTGGAACAGCAGGGCCGGCGCGTGGGTGCGGTGGCCGGCCTCCTCCAGCACCAGGCGCAGCCGGTCAAACGTGCCCGGCGTCGACCACATGCCGTGGATGAGCAGAACCGGTGGTTTCAACACACCACGCCTGTCGACGCGAGCACGCCCAGCGTGACGATATCGGCGGCGCTGCTGTTCATCGGCACGATCTGCACCGGTTTCGACATATTGACCAGCATCGGGCCGACAACGCGCAAATTGGCGACTTCCTTGATCAGTTTTGCGGCAATGTTGGCGCTGTGCAGGCCGGGCATGATCAGCACATTGGCCGGGCCCGACAGGCGATTGAACGGGTACTGCGCTCGCATCGACGGATTGAGCGCCACGTCGGCCGACATTTCGCCTTCATACTCGAAACCAACCTGCTCGCTGTCGAGGATCTCCACGGCGCCGCGCAAATTGTCCACGAACTCGCCGCGCGGGTTGCCGAAATTGCTGTAGCTCAGGAACGCCACGCGCGGTTCCTGGCCCAGCCGGCGCGCCACCGCTGCCGTTTCCTTGGCGATCGTGGCCAGCGTTTCGGCGGTCGGGCGTTCTGTCACCGTGGTATCGGCGATGAAGATCGTCTGCTGCTTGCCCACCAGCATGTGGATGCCGAACGGCCGGCAGCCATCCACCGGATCGATCACCTGGCGCACCTGGCGATAAGTGGTGGCGAAATTGCGCGTAACCCCGGTGAGCATCAGATCGGCTTCACCCATCGCCACCAGCAGCGCGCCAAACACATTGCGCTCGTGGTTGACCATGCGCTGCACATCGCGGTGCAGCATGCCGCGCCGTTGCAGCCGGCCATAGAGATATTCCACCATCTTTGGCACCAGCGGCGAGATCGCGCTGTTGTGGATTTCGAAACTGTCGATGTCTTCCACGCCCAGCCGGGCCAGACCTTCGCGCACCGGCCCTTCGCGGCCAACCAGCACCGGCGTGCCGTAACCGCTGTTCTTCCAGTTCATGGCGGCGCGCAGCACCACATCCTGTTCGGCTTCGGCAAATACCGCCCGGCGCGGGCGACTTTGCGCGCTTTCGATGGCGCCCTGCAGGATCGAGGTGGTGGGATTGAGGCGGCCGCGCAGTTCCTGGCGATAGGCCTCTTCATCAAAGAACGGCTTGCGCGCTGCACCCGAAGCCATGGCGGCCTTGGCAACGGCGGTCGGGATATGTTCGATCAGGCGCGGATCAAACGGCGCCGGGATGATATATTCGGGGCCAAAGGTGCGGGCCTTGCCGCCGTATGCCGCCGCCACTTCATCGGGCACCGGCATGCGCGCCAGCGACGCAATGGCGTTGGCCGCGGCCAGCTTCATCTCTTCGTTGATGGCGGTCGCCCGCACATCCAGCGCACCCCGGAACAGATAGGGGAAGCACAGCACGTTGTTGACCTGATTGGGATAATCGCTGCGTCCGGTGGCCACGATGGCATCGCTGCGCACGGCGTGGACTTCTTCGGGCGTGATTTCGGGATCGGGGTTGGCCATGGCAAAGATGATCGGATTGGCCGCCATGCTGGCCACCATCTCGGAGCTGACAGCACCCTTCTGGCTGAGGCCCATGAACACATCGGCACCCACCATCGCTTCTTCGAGCGTGCGCGCCGGCGTATCGGCGGCGTGGGCCGATTTCCACTGGTTCATGCCCTTTTCGCGGCCCTTGTAGATGACGCCCGACGTGTCACACATGATGACATGCTTGACGCCATAAAGCTTGATCAGTTCCGTGCAGGCAATGGCCGCGGCCCCGGCACCGTTCACCACCAGTTTCACATCCTCCGGCTTGCGTCCGGTCAGATGCATGGCGTTGATCATGCCGGCGGCAGCCACGATGGCAGTGCCATGCTGATCATCGTGAAAGACCGGGATGTTCATCCGTTCCTTCAGCGTGGTTTCGATGATGAAACACTCCGGCGCCTTGATATCCTCAAGGTTGATGCCGCCGAACGATGGCTCCAGCAGTTCCACACAGGCGATGAACTTGTCGACGTCTTCGGTGTTTACTTCCAGATCGATGGAATCGATATCGGCAAAGCGCTTGAACAGCACTGCCTTGCCTTCCATCACCGGCTTGGACGCCAGCGCACCCAGATTGCCCAGGCCCAGGATGGCGGTGCCGTTGGAGATGACGGCGACCAGATTGCCCTTGATGGTGTAATCATAGGCACTATCCGGATCGGCAGCGATGGCGCGCACGGGCGCTGCCACGCCCGGCGAATAGGCCAGGGACAGATCGCGCTGCGTCGCCATCGGCTTGGAAGCGATGATCTCGATCTTCCCGGCCTTGCCCATCCGGTGATAGGCGAGCGCCTCGCGGTCACCAAAGTCGTTATCGTCGATGCTGCTCATGCTCTGTCCCGAAAGCTGAATGTGCCACGGATAGGATTGCGGCAGCAAAGGGGCAAGCGCTTTGCTATCCATCGTGCCGCTTTCACGCGCCCCTTTGCACCGCAGCGCCTGCGCGCTATCGCTGCAACGTGACCGCCGCTTCCCCCATGATGACCCAATATCTCGGTATCAAGGCCGAGGTGCCAGACACGCTGCTGTTCTATCGCATGGGCGATTTCTACGAATTATTCTTTGATGATGCCGTCGCTGCCGCCGCATGCCTCGACATCGCGCTGACCAAGCGCGGCGAGCATGGCGGGGAGCCGATCCCGATGTGCGGCGTGCCCGTCCACGCCCATGAAAATTATCTCGCCCGCCTGATCCGCGCCGGGCACCGTGTGGCCATTGCCGAACAGATCGAAGACCCGCGCGACGCAAAAATGCGAGGCAGCAAGAGCGTGGTGGCACGCGCCATCGTGCGGATCGTCACGCCGGGCACCATCACCGAATCCGCTCTGCTGGAACCCAAACGCTCCAACTGGCTGGCCGCACTCTACCTTCTCCCCTCTCCTTCAGGGGAG
>NZ_JANPML010000150.1:0-2729 GCF_031422795.1 Sandarakinorhabdus sp. | reverse complement strand
ACTGGCAAGGGCATCGTGCTGTTCGCCGTGCTGCGCCGCGAAGGCCGCACCGCGTCGGCCATCATTGCCGACGTGATCCCGCAGATCGTGCGCGATTTCGCCTGGCCCAAATCGATGCGTTGGGGCGTGGCCAGCCAATCGACTGCCGCGCCGCGCTGGGTGCGGCCATTGACGGGCATCGTCGCGCTGCTCGATGGCGACGTGGTGGCGTGTGAAGCGCATGGCATCACATCGGGCCGCGACACGCGCGGGCACCGCGTCCACGCGCCGGGTGTGCTGACCATCACCAGCGCCGCCACCTATCTCGACCAGTTGCGCGCTGCGAACGTGCTGGCTTCCAGCGCCGAACGCCGCCAGATCATCGCCACCCGCGCCGCCGAACTGGCCGCCGGGGCTGGTCTGTCGCTGATCCCCGATGATGGCCTGGTGGCCGAAAACGCCGGACTCACCGAATGGCCGGTGCCGTTGCTTGGCCGTTTCGATCCCGATTTCCTGTCGGTCCCGCGTGAGGTGATCGTGCTCACCATGCGCACCAACCAGAAATATTTCGCCCTTTCGGGTGCGGACGGCGCACTCGCCCCGGCCTTCATCTGCGTCGCCAACCTCGACGCGACCGACGGCGGCGCCGCCATCACCCACGGCAACCAGCGCGTGCTCTCCGCCCGCCTGTCCGACGCGCGCTTCTTCTGGGAGCAGGATCTGGCCACCGTCCGCGCCGGCGGGCTGGAGGCGTTCCTGCCCAAGCTGAACGACATCGTGTTCCACGAGAAATTGGGCACGCTGGCAGACAAGGTGGAACGCGTTGCTGCGCTGGCCAAGTGGCTGTGCGAAAGCGGTGCGGTGCCGGCTGATCCGGCACTGGCCGAACAGGCGGCATGTCTGGCCAAGGCCGATCTTGTTTCCGCCACGGTGGGCGAGTTTCCCGAAGTGCAGGGCCAGATCGGCCGCTACCTCGCGCTGGCCACCGGCATCGACCCCGCAATCGCCGATGCATTGCGCGACCATTACAAGCCAGTGGGGCAGGGCGATGATGTGCCGACTGCCCCTGTTAGTGTGGCGGTGGCGCTGGCGGACAAGATGGATACGTTGCTTGGGTTCTTTGAAATTGACGAGAAGCCAACTGGTTCGCGAGATCCCTTTGCCCTACGCAGGGCTGCATTGGGAACGCTCGCGATGCTGCTTGAGGGCGACCGGCGTATTTCCATGCTGGAACTAGTGGAAAATCATTTGCCCCGCTGGGAGACTACCAAGCTTGCGGTGTGGTCGCGTAACCGGCAGCCCGGAATATCTACCTATGCCTCTGTTCGGACTACCAAGCACATAGCCAAGTTGGGCAGAGACGTAGACACTCGCGCTCTTGATTTGCTCGATTTCTTCGCCGATCGCCTGAAGGTGCAGCAGCGCGAAGCCGGCGTGCGGCACGACCTGATTGATGCCGTGTTCGCGCTCGGTGGTGAAGATGATCTTGTTCGCCTGCTCGCCCGCGTTAAGGCGTTGCAGGCGTTCGTGGAGACCGAGGACGGCACCAACCTGCTCGCTGGCTACAAGCGCGCGGCCAATATCCTGAAGGCGGCCGAGAAGGACGGGATTGGCGAACCGGCCAGTGGCGAAGGCGAGGGGGCGGAAGCCCTGCTCGCCGCCGCGCTGGCGACGGCGCTGCCCACTGCCACGCAGGCCGTGGCAGACGAACGCTTCACCGACGCGATGGCGGCGCTGGCCAGTTTGCGCGGGCCGGTCGATGCGTTTTTCACCGATGTGATGGTCAATGATCCCGATCCGGGCATCCGGGCGCGGCGATTGGCCCTGTTGGCGGAGTTCCGCGATGCGGTGCATGGCGTGGCGGACTTCTCGAAGATCGAAGGTTAACCCCCTCTCCCCTTGCGGGAGAGGGTCGACTCGCTGCAAGGCGAGCGGGGTGAGGGGTTTCAAATGACGAAGTCAGTTTTCCGGTTCGGTGGCGGCACGGCCGAAGGCGATGCTCGACAAAAGGAATTGCTGGGCGGCAAGGGCGCCAACCTCGCCGAAATGGCCGGGATTGGCCTGCCGGTGCCGCCGGGCCTGACGATTTCGACGCCCGTTTGTGCCGCCTATTATGATGCCGGTGGCCGGCTGCCCGATGCTGTGCAGGCCCAGGTGCTGGACAGCCTCGCGTTCATCGAAAGCGTGACGGCCAAGACGTTTGGTGATGCCGCAAATCCGTTGCTGGTCTCCGTCCGCTCCGGCGCGCGCGTGTCGATGCCGGGCATGATGGATACGGTGCTCAACCTTGGCCTGAATGATGTGACGGTTGAGGGCCTGGCCACCGCCAGTGGCAACCCGCGTTTCGCGTGGGACAGCTATCGCCGGTTTATCCAGATGTATGGCGATGTCGTGCTGGGGCTGGACCATTATGCCTTTGAAGACGCGCTGGAAATCGCCAAGGAAGACAAGGGCGTTTCGCAGGATACCGGGCTGGATGCCGCTGATCTGCAAAAGCTTGTTGCGCGCTACATGGCCATCGTCGAAGCAGCGTTGGGCCGGCCATTCCCGCAGGATCCGCACGAGCAACTTTGGGGCGCCATCGGCGCGGTGTTCGGTTCGTGGCGCTCGGACCGGGCGCGCACCTATCGCCGGCTGAACGATATTCCCGAAAGCTGGGGCACCGCTGTCAACGTGCAGGCCATGGTGTTCGGCAATCTGGGCGATACGTCGGCGACCGGCGTGGCGTTCACCCGCGATCCGTCGACCGG
>NZ_JANPML010000149.1:0-16903 GCF_031422795.1 Sandarakinorhabdus sp. | reverse complement strand
TTTGGCCAGTTCCACTTCGGCACCCTTGCCGCCGTGGTTCAAGCGCTTGTAGTGATTATGGACCGCGACCGAGAGCACGCGTTTGGCGTGGAACTGGCCGATCACATAATCATCGAGCACCTTGCAGATTTCACGCGGGGTTGGAACGTCGCCGGATTTTTTCACCAGCGCCGTCTTGGTTTCCTCGCGGATGATGTCGTTGCACAGCTCCACGCATTCATCGCAGATGAAAACGGTCGGGCCCGCGATCAGCTTCCTGACCTCGTGCTGGCTCTTGCCACAGAAGCTGCAGTAAAGCGTGCCTTTGCTATCGCTGCCGCCCAGCTTCGTCATGGTTGTCCTTCCTCTGGCCCGCCGTGTTCGGGCTGGCCTTTTACATGCCGGCAATCGTCAAGGTGACTTGGCTGCACCGGCACCGATAATCAGTGCCAGTTATGCCACCGGCCAAACAGTGTAGCGATGATTCGGCCCTTGCCGCAAGGGCGGCCGCCGCCAAACTGTCACATCATTGCAACCATGCTGGCAGCAAACGCTCCAATCATGGCCGTTCAGGCGGCCAATTGCTCACCTTCGGTCGGCAGCGGGCGTTTTTCCATCACGGCATCGATCAGGCCGAATTCCTGGGCTTCCTCCGGGCTCATGAACTTGTCGCGGTCCATCGCCGCTTCGATGAAGCCAATATCCTTGCCGGTGTGCTTGGCATAAAGTTCGTTCAGGCTGGCGCGCATGCGCAGAATCTCACGCGCCTGGATTTCGATATCCGATGCCATGCCCTGCGCCCCGCCCGAAGGCTGGTGAATCATGATGCGGGCATTCTTCAGCGCGATGCGCTTGCCCGGCGCGCCGGCCGACAACAGGAAACTGCCCATCGATGCCGCCTGGCCCACGCACACGGTGGCCACATCCGGGCGGATATATTGCATCGTGTCGTAAATCGCCATGCCCGAGGTGACGACCCCGCCCGGCGAATTGATGTACATGTAGATGTCTTTCTTGGGATTTTCCGATTCCAGAAAGAGCAATTGGGCCACGATCAGCGACGCCATCGTGTCTTCCACCTGGCCGTTCACGAACACGATGCGATCGCGCAGCAGGCGGGAGAAGATATCGAAACTGCGTTCACCGCGGTTCGAACTTTCGATGACGATGGGAACGAGACCGGACGTGATAGGGCCGGCGGTCGGATTGATCATGACAGACTCCTTTGATCCCCTAGTTCGGACGTTTGCGGCGCAAGTTCAAGGGGGCAAAGCCAGTCCATGGCAGCACAGGGCCGTGGCGGCGTGCGATTTCCAGCGGCTGATCGATCCAGCGGAACAAGGCGTAGGCCACAATGGCAATGATCGGCAGCGCCGCCAGCTTGAACGCCATCCCGTGCAAGGGCGCCAACGCGGCCAGCAAAGCGATCACCGGCGCATGCACCAGATACAGCGCATAGGATGCATCGCCCAAGGCCTTGTCGCGCGCCGAACTGGGGCCGGCCAGCACCCAGGCCACCAGCGGCAGCAAGGGCAGCGACCAGGCCAGATGCGCCAACTGCTCCAGGACGGGAGAAAATCCGTCCGCCTTGAACACCAGCGGCCGGGTTGCCGGCCAGGCGGCCAGCCCGGCGCCGATAACGGCAAACAGCGCCAGCCCGGCGAGCACCGGGCCCGCACTCCATTGCCACCGCACCCGGGTGAGCCACATGCCGGCAGCGAAGGCCGGCAGATACAACAGGAAGCTCCAGGCGCCGCGCGTCATCAGCCAGATGCCCACACACCAGGCGATACCAGCCACCAGCCCCAGTTGCAGGCCCGATAAGCGCCGCACCAACAGCCACATCAGCGGCAAGGCAAGGTAGAATTGCAGTTCCAGATCCAGCGACCAGTCCACGGACAGCAGCAGATCACCACGGCTGGCGCTGCCCAGCAGCAGCAGGCCAGCCGGAAGATCGGTCGATCTTGGCAGGCCGACGGCGCCAAACATCAACCATGTCACGCCGGACACCAGCGCAAACAGCGGCCAGACGCGCAGGAAACGCCCCATGACAAAGCCGGTGATGCTCTGGTTGCTGCTGTGCCAGCGCCGCGACACCCAATAGCCGCTGAGCACGAAGAACAGCACCACGGCCGGTCGCCCGATATTGAGCGCCGACATGTGCGACACCAACACGACCAGCGCCAGCAGCAGCCGCAGGGCGCCTGGGCCGGGTCGAAGGCGGGCAAGCAGCATCGGACGCGTCCTTCCGGGCGGCGCGACACAGTGGACCAGTCCCCCCGGTGAGCGCAGCCACGCTTCACCCGTGAGTCACGACCGCAAACAGCGAGAGTTAAGCCGGCCTGGCTTTGCGCCACAGGCGCTGGCGGCGGGCTTCCAGCGGCCGATCGATGCCCATGAACAATGCGATGCTCACCACCATGATGGCCACGACGGCCACCAGCTTGCTGCCGGCACTGGTCATCGGCATCACCTCGGCGAGCAGCCGCACCACCGGCAGGTGCACCAGGTAGAGCGGGTAAGACAGATCGCCGAGCCAGCGATCAAGCCGGTCCGACGGCTGGTTGATGTTCCACGCCACAAAGGGCGCCAGCAGCAGGATCCACGCCATGTGGCCAAGATTCTCGGCCAGGCTGTCGGTGAACTGCGCCTTGAACAACAACCCGCCCAGCGCCGGCACCATGGCGGCGGCCAGCGTAAAGGCCGCCGCGGCGACAAGGCTGGCGCGGACCTGACTGCCGCTGGGCTGCCAGTGCAGGCGATAGAAGGCAAACCCGGCAAGAAAGGCCGGCAGATAAAAAAGCAGTGTGGGCACATGCGCGGCAAACAGCGCGATACCCAGGCCAAAGGCCGCCACGGCGATCGCCAACAGCCAGCGCGGCGGCAGTCGCTGCGCCGCCAGGGTGATCAACGGGATGGCCAGATAGAATTGCAGTTCGATATCAAGCGACCACGACACGCCAATCACGTCCCCGGAACGCGCCGCCAGCCCAAGCAAGGTGAGCGCCGACCACAGGCTTTCCGGGCGCACTGGTGAGGCATGAGCGTGGAGCAGCCAGGCCACCACGGTGGTGACGGCATAGAGCGGCCAGACCCGCAGGGTTCGACTGACATAAAAGGCCGGCACGCTGGCCTGCCAGCCGGCAAGCAGACGCGACACCCAATAGCCACTGAGCATGAAGAACAGCAGCACGGCTGGTCGGCCGATATTCAGGCTGGTGAGGTGTGAAACCACCACCATCGCTGCGAGGACGAATCGCAGCATGCCAGGACCGAGCAGCCGCAGCTGCGGCATTACTCGGCGGCTTTTTTGGCGGCCTTCTTGGGCTTGGCAGGAGCGGCTTCAGCGGCCGGCTCGGCATCGGCCTGCTTGGCTACTGCCTTCTTGGCAGGCGCCTTTTTCACTGGTTCTGCCGTCTCAGCGGCCGGTTCGGCCTTGGCCTTGGCCGCCTTCTTCGGCTTGGCGGGCGCATGGTCATGATCGTGATCATGGCCACAACCCGGGCCGTGGACGTGACCGGCGCCAGAAGCATTGGGGGACTCGTCTTCGCTTTCGATTGCGGCTTCCAGTTCAGCGCGGGTCACGCTGCGTTCGGTGATCGCGGCCTGACCAATCAGGAAATCCACCACCTTGTCTTCATACAGCGGCGCGCGCAGCTGCATGGCGGCCATGGCGTTTTCCTGGAAGAACTTCACCGCCTTCTGCTGTTCAGCCGGGGCATAGCGCGCAGCTTCCTGGCCGATCAGGCGGTTCATTTCGGCCTGGGAAACATTCACGCCATTGCGCTGGCCGATTTCCGACAGCAGCAGGCCCAGGCGCACGCGGCGCACGGCGATGCGGCGATAATCTTCGCGCTCGGCTTCGATTTCGGCGCGAGCGGCTTCCGGATCGGCTTCACGGGCGGCTTCGCCTTCCAGCGTCTGCCATATCTGTTGGAATTCGGCTTCGACCATCGATTCCGGCACGTCGAAATCATGACGGGCAGCCAGGGTGTCGAGCAGCTTGCGCTTGAGGTAGGTGCGCGACAGCGTGCCGAGTTCGGCATCGAGCTGGTCCTTGAGGATTTCCTTCAGCGCATCGAGGCTGTCGAGGCCGAAGCCCTTGGCGAATTCATCGTCCAGCTTGGTTTCGGCCGGCACTTCCACGCCAGTCACCGTCACGTCGAACTCAGCTGGCTTGCCGGCCAGGTTGGCGGCGCCGTAATCGGCCGGGAAGCTCACTTTCAGGGTGCGCTGTTCATTGGCCTTGGCGCCGATCAGCTGGTCTTCAAAGCCGGGGATGAGCTGGCCGGAGCCGATCTTGACCCGCATGCCTTCGCCCTTGCCGCCATCGAACGGCACGCCATCCACCTTGCCTTCGAAATCGATCACCACCGTGTCGCCGGTCTTGGCCTTGTGCTTGGCCGGAGCGGGTTCGCTGCGCTGCGCCGATTCGGCGAGGCGGGCGAGCGCTGCATCCATGGCGGCGTCGTCAGCCGGGACCACTAGCTTTTCCAGCGCCAGATCGCTGGCCTTCACATCTTCGATGGTCGGCAGGATTTCGAGGGACACGGTGAAGCGGGCATCGCCTTCGTCCAGCAGTTCGCCATCGACATCCACCTGCGGCTGGGTCGCCGGGCGCAGGCCGTGATCGGCGATCACCTTGTTGACCCCGTCGTTCACGGCCGCCTGCAGCGCTTCACCGCGCAGGGCCGGGCCGTGCATCTTCTTCACCAGATTGGCGGGCACCTTGCCGGGGCGGAAGCCGGGCATCTTGATCGTCTTGGAGACTTCGGCCAGGCGCGCATCGAGGCGGGCGGCAATGGCATCGGCGGGGATCACCAGCGAATAAGCGCGGCGCAGGCCCTGGTTGGTGATTTCGGCAATCTGCATCGAGGAATCCGTCGTGTTGAATGTTGAAATTCTGGCGCGTTTGGCCCGTAGTTCAGCCGAAACGGGCAGCAGCATGATGGTGCGGGCGAAGGGACTCGAACCCCCACGTCTCTCGACACTGGAACCTAAATCCAGCGCGTCTACCAATTCCGCCACGCCCGCACTCGGGAAACGAGCGCCCGCCTATAGCAGCCACATTCCGGAGTGCAAGGCGGCAATGGCGTCTGCGCCGACAGAAGGAAAGCGCGAAGTGACGGCTTGCAAGCCGCCGGCGCGATCAGGCGAGGTTGAGCGAGACCGCCGTGGTGGCAAAGCCGGCCAGGACCAGCGCCGAGACCGAAGCGACAAGGCGACGGCGGCGCTGCGGCGAGCCGACAAAGCGCTGGATCATCGGATGGCTGCTGGTGCCCGAAACGGCCCACGCCATAAGGGCGATCCACAGCGCAAAGGAAAACAATGAGACGACGTTGAGGGCGGCGAGCAGGTGGCGATCCGGGTGGCGGTTCACATAGGCGACGCAGGCCGGCAGGAAATTGAACACGCACAGAAAAATGAAGATCCCGACGATAACCGTCAGAGCTGTTGTGCCTGCAACCATATACGCCTCCGTACGCTCAACAAGACGCAGCCGGAGCGAAACTCCGCCGGCACCCTTCCCCAAGGATGACCGAGCCGCCTGCCCGCAATGCGCCGAGTCGCGTTGCTAGCAGATGTCAAATTTACGTGTTGTTAACGATACTGCAAGACAAAATGTAACCATTTAGAAACAAAAATCGCCATAAAATGCCCCATTTTGGGGAAATGGCGGCGCGGGCGAGCGGAATCAGCCCAGCAGCCAGGTGCGGATCAGCAGGCCCACGGCGCCGACAACCGCTACGCCGGCCGCCCACAGGCCAACGAACCAGACCAGCCGGCGCGACAGCGGCGTTTCAGGCATAACCCTCGGCCCCGACCTTGCCGCGGAACAGCCAATAGCCATAGGCGGTGTAACCCAGGATCACCGGCAGCAGCAGGCCCACACCGACCAGCATGAAGCTTTGCGCGTTGGCCGCCGTAGCCGCCTGCCAGATCGTTACCTGCCCCGGCACCGCCCACGGAAAGATGGAAATGCCCAGCCCGACAAAGGTGAGCAGGAACAGCAGTTCGGCGAGCAGGAAGGGCGCGACCTCGGCTCGGCGCTTGAGGGCGCGGATGAACAGCAGGCCGGTAATGGCCAGCAGGATCGGCACCGGTGCCGAGAAATAGAGGCCCGGCGCTTCGAACCAGCGGCTGAAATAATCATGGTTCAGGAACGGCGTGGACAGGCTGACCGATGCGATGGCGGCAAAGCTGGCCGCGCCGCCGCGCCACGCCATGCGATAGGCATGATCCTGCACGGCGCCTTCGGTACGCCAGATCAGCCAGCACGCGCCCAGCAGCGCATAGGCCGCCACCACCGAGGCACCGGTGAGCAGCGAGAACGGCGACAGCCAATCCCACCAGCCGCCGGCATAGCTGCGACCTGAAACCTTCACGCCTTGCAGCACCGCGCCAAGGATCACGCCCTGCGCGAACGCCGCCAGCGTGGAACCCGCAAAAAAGGCGAAATCCCACAGCCAGATGCGCGTGGTGCGAGCGCGATATTTGAAGGCGACGCCGCGAAAGATCAGGCCCAGCAGCATGGCGATCAGGGGCGCATAAACAGCCGGCATCAGGATTGCATAAGCCAGCGGAAAGGCTGCGAACACACCGCCGCCGCCCAGCACCAGCCAAGTCTGGTTGGCGTCCCACACCGGCTTGATGGTGGCGATGGCAGTTTCCCGCTCCGGCCCCGGCTTCAGGCCAGGAAACAGGATGCCGATGCCCAGATCAAAGCCGTCGGTGACGACGTAGATGAAAATCGCCAGGCCAATGATGCCAGCCCAGACGAGGGTGAGGAAGGGATCGGGTGCCATCGCGTCACTCCGCTGGCTGCAGGCCGATTGCGGCCTCGGGCGGCACGCTGCCGACTTCGACCGCTTCTTCATCGGAAGCTTCGGGTTCTCCCGGCGTGGGCTCGGTCGCCATCAGCTTGATGATGAACCAGGTGCCAACCCCGAACACAAAGAAATAGACGATGACAAAGGCAATCAGCGAGGCGGCGACGGCGGGGGCTGCCAGCGGCGAGGCACTGTCGGCGGTGCGCAACAGACCGAAAATGGTGAAGGGCTGGCGGCCGGTTTCCGTGGTGATCCAGCCCGCCAGCACCGCCACGAATCCGGCCGGCCCCATCGCCAGCGCGAGGCGCTGCTGCCAGACATTGTCGAACAGGCGGCCACGCAGCGCATTGAACGCCGCCCAGCCGCCGAGCAACAGCATAAGGACACCCAAGCCCACCATCACGCGGAAGGCATAGAAGGGGAAGGCCACCTTGGCGCGGTTTTGCGGGAGCACCTTGTCGAGGCCCGTGGTGGCGGCCTCGATATCATGTTGCAGCACCAGGCTGCCCAGCGCCGGGATTTCCACCTTATAATGCATTTTCTGCGCGGCATCATCGGGCACGCCGAACAGGATCAGCGGCGAAGCGCGGTCGTAACTTTCATAATGGCCTTCCATCGCCGCGATCTTCGCCGGTTGGTGCTGCAACGTGTTCACGCCATGCTCGTGGCCGGCCAGCACCTGCAGCGGCGCGGTCACGGCGACCATGCCCATCGCCATGGCAAACATGATCCGCGTCGCCGGCTGGGCGGCACGGTTCAGCTTGCGGTCCTTCAGCAGGTGAAACGCACCGACCGCCCCCACCACGAGGGCAGTGGTGAGATACGCACCCAGCAATGTGTGAGTGAGGCGGTAAGGCATGGACGGGTTGAAGATCACCAGCCACCAATCGGTCGCATAAAATTGCCCATTGGCGCCAATGGCAAAGCCTTGCGGCGTCTGCATCCAGCTGTTGACCACGATGATCCAGAACGCCGAAACCGTGGTGCCGATGGCCACCAGGCAGGTGGCGAGGAAATGCAGTTTCTTGCCGACCCGGTTCAGCCCGAACAGCATGACGCCCAGGAAACCCGATTCCAGGAAGAAGGCCGACAGCACTTCATAGGCCATCAATGGGCCAATCACCGGGCCGGCCTTGTCCGAAAACGCTGACCAGTTGCTGCCGAACTGATAGGCCATGACGATGCCCGAAACGACGCCCATGCCAAAGGCGATGGCAAAGATTTTCAGCCAATAGTGGAACAGCTGCAGATAGACATCGCGGCCGGTTTTCAGCCACAGCCCTTCCAATACAGCCAGATAGCTGGCCAACCCGATCGAGAAGGCCGGGAAGATGAAGTGGAACGACACGGTGAAGGCGAACTGGATGCGGGCCAGCGTAAGGGCGGAAACTTCGTCGAACATGATGACCAACAGCCTCCTTCCCGGCACGGCGCAAGCGGTGTAGGCGCAGGCGGGATCAACAAGCGGCCTTCTGGCGGGGAATCATGGCTTCGGACATTGAAATTGCGCGGGCAGCGACATTGCGCCCCATCCGCGACATTGCGAGCACGCTGGGCCTGTTGGAAGCCGACATCGAGCCTTACGGCCACCATATCGCCAAGATCAGTGCGAAAACGCTGGCCGCATTGCGCGCGCGGGTGCCGGGAAAGCTGATTCTGGTGACGGCAGTGAACCCGACGCCGGCGGGGGAAGGCAAGACCACCACAACGGTTGGCCTGGCCGACGCGCTGAACCGGATCGGCCGCCGCGCCGTCATCGCGCTGCGTGAGCCCAGCCTGGGCCCGGTGTTCGGCCGCAAGGGCGGCGCCACCGGCGGCGGCCAGGCGCAGGTGCTGCCGATGGAGAAGATCAACCTGCATTTCACCGGCGATTTCCACGCCATCACCTCGGCCCACAATCTGCTCGCCGCGATGATCGACAATGCGGTGCATTTCGGGACACCGATGCCATCGGGTGCCGCCATCAACCCGCGCACCGTCACGTGGCGGCGCGTGCTGGACATGAACGACCGCGCGCTCAGGCAGATCGTGTCGGGCATGGGCACCGGCAATCACCCGCTGCGCGAAACCGGCTTCGACATCACGGTTGCGTCTGAAGTGATGGCCATCCTGTGCCTTGCCGACGATGTGGCCGATCTGCAGGCCCGCCTTGCCCGCATCCGGGTGGCCAAGGATAGCGCCGGCAACCCGGTCACCGCTGGCGATATCGGCGCGGCCGGTGCCATGGCGGCGCTGCTGCTCGATGCCATGCAGCCCAATCTGGTGCAGTCCATCCACGGCTCCCCGGCCCTCATCCACGGCGGGCCGTTCGCCAATATCGCCCATGGCTGCAATTCGGTGATCGCCACCCGCGCCGCGCTGGCACTGGGAGAATTTGCCGTGACAGAAGCCGGCTTTGGCGCGGATCTGGGCGCGGAGAAATTCGCCCACATCAAGTGCCGCTCTGCCGGGCTGGCCCCGGCCGTCGCCGTGGTGGTCGCCACCGTGCGCGCGCTCAAATATCATGGCGGCGCGGGCCTGGCTGATCTGGGCAAGGCCGATGCCCATGCGCTGCACGGCGGGCTTGCGGTGCTGGCGCGTCACGTCGAAAATCTGCAAAGCCTCGGCTTGCCCGTCGCGGTGGCCATCAATGCATTCAGCAACGACCGACCGGAAGAGCAGGCCGCTGTGCTGGCGTATTGCCGCGACACGCTTGGGGTAGCCGTCCACCTGTGCAACCACTGGGCCGAAGGCCCGGCCGGCGCCGAAGCGCTCGCGCGCAGCGTCGCTGCCCTGGCCGACGCCAATGTCGATCCGCACGCCAGTTTCACCCCGCTTTATGCCACCGGCACCGATGTGTTCGACGCACTCACCACCGTCGCCACCCGCATCCACCGCGCCGCCCATGTCACCCTGTCGGCAGCTGCACACAAGCAGCTCGCCGCGCTGCGCCACGAAGGCCTCGCCAATCTGCCGGTGTGCCTCGCCAAGACGCCCTACAGCTTCACCGCCGACGAAAAAGTGCGCGGCGCGGTGTTCGGCCACGATCTGCCGATCCGCGAACTGCGACTGGCGGCCGGCGCCGGCTTTATCGTTGCCCTGGCCGGCGAAATCGCCACCATGCCCGGCCTGCCCAAAATGCCTTCAGCGTTGGGCATCCACCTTGATACGGAAGGCCGGATCGAAGGATTGAGCTAAAGCCGCTCCAGCTTCAGCCATTTCGGATCGCCGGCCCAGGCACGGTGGAAAGCCAGTTCGGCCGCGGCGGACTCGGCCTTGTGCCCGGCCGCCGCTTCGCTGCGCGCCAGGCCAAAGAGCGCCCAGCCGTTGCGCGGCGTCTGCGCCAGCGCCGCGCGGAACGCCTCTGACGCGCCGGCGGCATCGCCCGCCAGCAGCCGCGCCGCACCCAGCGACTGGTTCACCGGATAATGCCAGTAACTGGGCTCCATATAGGGAATGCGCGTCTCGATGGCGGCGGCGACGCGGAAATGCGCGGCGGCCACGACATGCAGCCCCTTTGCCATCGCCCAGCGCCCGCGCGCGACATTGTCGGCCAACCGGATGATGTCGGGCAACGGCACCGCCTGATCGACCAGCGCCTTGGTGCCGGGATGATCCTTGAGCGCTCCCAGCGCCTTCAGTTCGGCATCGAAAGCCGCACGATCGCCGGTGCCCGCAAAAGCCACGGCGCGGGCGAAATGATACATGGTGCCGGCCAGCGGCAGCCGCGTATCGGGCGCCGGCATGGCCAGGATCTGGGCCGGCGTGCCGATCATCGCCATGGCCTGATAGGGCGCACCATCCACCGCCTGCACCGTGCCCAGGCTGGCCGAGGTTTCGGCATCGAGCAGGCTGGCCAGCCGCTTTGATTCCTGCATCACGGTGGCCATGTCGCCCGCCATCAGTGCCGAGGTGACGATGAAATGGACATTGTGCGGGTAATAGCCATAGCGCAGCATGCCGTTGTCGCCAGTGGCGGCAATCCAGGCTTCATCGGCGCGGGCGGCGGCGATGTTGACGCGGATCGAATCCTGATAACGCCCGCGCCGGTGCCAGATGTGCGACGGCATGTGCACCAGGTGGGCGGCGCTGCCCACGCTGGCCGTGGCGAGCCGGTCCGCCGCCGCTTCGGCCCGGGCCGGATCGGGCAGTTCCATCATGTGGATATACAGGTGCGCGGCCTGGGCGTGGCCGGGATTGCGCGCCAGCACGGTTTCCAGCAGCCGCACCGCCTCCCCGCTGCGGCCCACCGGCTTGCCGTCGGGCAGCCAGTAATTCCACGGCGAGGTATCCATTACCGCTTCGGCAGTGAGCACGGCGATCTCGTCGTCATGCGGGTAACGCGCGGCCACTGCCAGCATGGCATCGGCATAGGCGGCATCCAGCGCGGCGCGATCCGCGTTTTCGTCGCGCGAATAGCGGGCGGCCAGCGCAGCGATCAGTGATTGCCCCATGGGGCTGGCGCTGTCCTTCAGGGCCAGCGCCCGTTCCAGCGCAGCAAGCGCCGCCGGGCGGTCGCGCCCGTCCATCGGCGCGTTGATGTTGGGGCCCAGCGCCATCGCCTCTCCCCACCAGCACAGCGCACACGCCGGATCCAGCTGCTGGGCGCGGCGGAACGCCGCCACCGCGCCGGCATGGTTGAAGCCATAGGCCAGCATCAACCCTTGCGTGAACCACAGCCGCACATCGGCCTTCGTCGGCGCCAGCGACAACGGGGTGGCGGCAAGATCGGGCAGGAACGGCGTGCCGCCGGCCGCACTGGCCGGCGCGGCCACGGCAGCCGCCGCGATCAGGGCGCGCATCAGGCTGGTGCCACCCTCGCGCTGGGCGCACAGTGCTTCGGCCTGGGTGGTGGGGTCAAGCGCGGCGAGCAGAGCCGGTGAAAGCGCAGGTTCGCTGGCCGTGACGGGCACCAGCAGGCCCGTAAGCAGCAGCAGATGGCGCGCAGCGTTGATCATGGTCGGCCTTCCCCAACAGCGACAACTGCAGTGTGCCAGATCAGGCCGGCTTAGAACAGGCCGGCGAGCGGCAGCCGGCCCAGCAGACGCAGGGCGATGCGCTGCAGGGCGGTGGTGCCGGGTTCGGGATGGATCAGATAGTCATCCTCGCGCCAGCCAAGCTGGCCTTGGTGCAGTTCCAGCGCCCAGGCAAAGCGCGGCAGGCCGGCGTCGAGCGCCGCTTCGAGCGTGCTGGCCAGCCGCGGTGAATCAATCACGAAGCCCATTTCGGTGTTGAGCCGCCACGAACGCGGATCGAAGTTCATCGAGCCGACGAACAGCCAGCGGCCATCGGCGACATAGGTTTTGGCGTGGAGTTCGCTGGCACTGGCGCGAAAGAAGCTGGTGGCCGGGCGGCGGCGGCGCAGGCGGCGCGGGATCAGGCCCAGCGTCGCGCGATCCCCCTCCGCCCCGCGCATTTCCCACAGCCGCACCCCGGCGCTGAGCAAACGCTTTCGCCACGGCGCGTAATAGGCGTGAACCAGAACGACATTGTTGGACAACAGGGAGTTGGTGAGCACATCAACCCGCACGCCCTGTGCAGCCAGATCGCAGAGCAGCGCCTTGCTGGCACGGGTGGGCACGAAATAGGCCGATACCAGCAGCAGGCGCTGCCGGGCCGACGCCATCGTGGTCAGCAATCGCGGCAGCATCAGCTCCGCCTCGGCCAATGTGCCGCTGATCTTTTCGGGCGGATCGCTGAGCATGGTGAGCGGCGCCCATTCGAAATCCTGCGATTCATCCAGCAGGGCGAGCGTCGCCGGGCTGGCGGCAGCAGCCAGATAGGTGGCGCGCCGGTCAACGGGTGGGGCCGGCAGCAGTGGCTTTGCGCCCGAGCGAGCCAGCCGGGCCAGCGGCACCGCCTCCGGGCAATCCCAATAACGCTGGAAATCGGCGGCCACTTCGCCGGCAATCGCACCAATGGCCAGCGCATCGAGATCGGCCGCCAGTTCCACATGGCCGGCATCGAAATATTCATCGCCGATGTTGCGGCCGCCGATCACGGTGGCGATGCCGTCCACCGTCAGGCTCTTGTTGTGCATGCGCCGATTCAGGCGGGCAAAATCGAACACGGCATTGGGCCAGCGCGGCCAGCGCAGGCGGGCCGGATTGAACAGCCGCACGGTGAGGCCGGGCAGCGCCGTCACCAGATGCTCCACCGCCGCGCAGCCGAAATCATCGAGCAGCAGCCGCACCCTCACCCCGCGCGCTGACGCTTCGGCCAGTTCATCCAGCAGCAGCCGGCCGGCGACATCATCGCGCCAGATATAATATTGCACATCGATGTTGGTCTGCGCCCGCCGGATCAGCGCAATGCGCACCGCCAGCGCCGCCGGGCCGTCGTCGAGCAATTGCACCCCGCTGCGGCCAGGGTGCGATTCGCACAGCCGGGCCAGTGCCAGCGTCATGCGGCCAGCCGGACGAAAATGGGCAGATGATCCGATGCCACCCGCGCCAGGGCCGAGGCATGGACAGACGCTTCGGCCAGGTGAAGGGCATGATGCGCAAACACCCGGTCCAGCCGGCCGATCGGCAGCCGCGCCGGAAAACTGGGGCCCAGCGCCACTTCGCGCCAGTGCCGCGCCAACGCCGCGAGCGCCGCGCCGCCCTTTCGCCATTCGTTGAAATCGCCCATCACCAGCTCCGGCGGATTGCCGGGCGCGCGTGCCACCGCATCGATGATGGCGTGCATCTGCCGGGCGCGCGCCAGGCCCGACAGATCGAGATGCGCGCCGACCAGCCGCAGCACGTGATTGCCGTGCGCGATATCTGCCAGCACCGCCCCGCGCGGCTCCAGTGATGGCAGCGTGATGCGGTGACTGTGCGTAAGCCGCACATCGCCGCGCACCAGCACAGCATTGCCATGCCAGCCCAGCGCCGCGCGGCCTTCGTGATGCTGTTGGCCCAGCGGCGCCGCCTGCCAGCCGCGCGCGCGCAGCAAGGGTTCGGGCAGCACCGAAGTGCGCAGGCCCAGCCGCGTGTCCGCCTCTTGCAGCACGGCCACATCGGCGCCGATCTCGTCCAGCACAGCAAGGATGCGTTCGGGCTCGCGCCGGCCATCGGTGCCGACAGCCTTGTGGATGTTGTAACTGGCAATGATGAGCGTCACCCGGTCACGCTAGCACAGGCGCGGCCGTGACAATAATCGGCTGGCCGAGCGAGTGCCCGGCCAGCCGACGAATGATCAATCAGGCCGCAACCAACCGGCGACGGCGCAGTGTGCCGCCAACCAGGCCAAAGCCCGCAAGCAGCATCGCCCAGCTGGACGGTTCGGGGATTGCGCTCAGGTTGGCGCGAATTTCACCGCCCGGGAAGGCAGCGGTGTGCAGGTTGAAATAGCCCTGGCCAGCGTTGAGGCCGGCCAGCAGACGCGCCTGGGCGCCGGCTGCAGTGCCGCCGCCGGCGGTCAGGAAGCCAGAAGTGTAGGTGGAGCCGAGCGTGAGATCGAACAGGCGGCTGATCGAACCACTGCTGATCGCCGGCGGTGCAAAATCGATGGCGACAGGGCCGTTGGCTGTCGGCAAGGCGCAGCAGTGGATATGGGCTGCCCGAAGCGGGCCGGTCACCCCGGTAAAGTTGATCTGGACAGTCGCAAAGCGATTATCATCACTGATGCGGAAATCACCGATGCCAGTGCCCGCGCTGGCACGAACCGGCACTTCGTTGGCGCCGGAAAATGTGCCGCGAAAAGTGGTGGCGGTGGCTGGACTTGCAGCAATCATCAGCGCCGCAGCGCCGAACAACATGGCCTTGATCATGGGTGAACCCTCATTGGCCGAGGGGCAATACCCTCGCTTAACCATATACGCCGGAGTGCGGCCTGTGGTTCAGCGGCAAGATGGTCGCAGCAGATTGACACAATGTCGCAGCGTCGGGGTCGCAGCGTCGGGGTCGCAGCGGCGGGGTTCTTGCTTTCGGGAGGCGCTTGCGTTTGCCGAGAAAGGACAGTATTATTGACCAATATTGGAAGATTGGGAACAGCATATGGTCGCCGGACTGCCGCCAGTAAGCCTGGAAGACAAATACCGCTTTCGCGATGGCCGGGTGTTCATGTCGGGCGTGCAAGCCCTTGTCAGACTTCCGCTGGTGCAGAAATGGCGCGATACCGCCGCCGGGCTCAACACTGGCGGCTTCATTTCCGGCTATCGCGGTTCACCGCTGGGCGGGTATGATCAGGAATTGTGGCGCGCCAAGAAGTGGCTGAAGGAACAGGATATCCACTTCGTTCCCGGCGTGAACGAGGAACTGGGTGCCACCGCGGTGTGGGGCAGCCAACATGTGGCGCTGAACCCGTCGGCGCAGCGCGATGGCGTGTTCGGCATCTGGTATGGCAAGGGCCCCGGCCTTGATCGCGCCATGGATGTGCTCAAGCACGGCAACGCTGCCGGCACCTCGGCCCATGGCGGCGTGCTCGCCATCGTGGGCGATGATCACGGCGCCAAATCCTCCACCCTGCCCCACCAGAGCGACCATAATTTCCAGGCCGCCTTCGTGCCGTTCCTGGCGCCTTCATCGGTGCATGAATTCGTCGAATATGGCCTGCTGGGCATCGCCATGAGCCGTTTTGCCGGCACCTGGGTTGGCTTCAAGGCAACGGCTGACACGGTGGAAACCAGCGCCACCGTCGATTTATCGCACGAAAACCGCTCCATCATCATCCCCCAGTTCGAATTCCCCGATGGCGGCGTCCACATCCGCCCCGGCGATATCTGGCGCGAGGAAGACACCCGCCTGCAACGCTACAAGGGCTTTGCCGCCATGGCGTTTGCCAAGGCCAACGGCATCGACCGCGTGGTGTGGGATTCACCGCGCCCGCGCATCGGCATCGTTTCCACCGGCAAGGCCTTTGCCGACACGATGGAAGCGCTGGACGAACTGGGCATCGATGCCAAGGTCGCCGCCGATATCGGCCTCAAGGTCTACAAGGTCGGCATGCCGTGGCCGCTGGAGCCCGATGGCATGCGCGCCTTTGCCGAAGGCCTCGATGAAGTGCTCGTGATCGAGGAAAAGCGCGAATTCGTCGAGCATCAGCTGAAATGGCAGCTGTATAACTGGCGCGAGTCCGTGCGCCCGCGCGTTGTCGGCAAGCATGACGAGAGCGGCGAATGGCTGCTCAGCCCCGACAACGAGCTTTCGCCCGGCGTCATCGCCCATGTGATTGCCGCTCGCCTGCAGCATTTCCACGACACCGATCGGATTCGCGCTGCGCTGGCCTTCTTCCGCGATCAGGCCGGCAAGGCCGCCGCCTATCAGACGCCGGTGAAGCGCAGCCCCTATTTCTGCTCCGGCTGCCCGCACAACACCTCTACCAAGGCGCCAGAAGGCCAGCGCGCCTTGGCCGGCATCGGCTGCCACATCATGGCACTGTGGATGGACCGCGCCGAAACCTTTACCCAGATGGGCGGCGAAGGCGTGACCTGGGTGGGTGAAGCCCCGTTCGTTGGCGAAAACCACGTGTTCGCCAATGTGGGCGACGGCACCTATTTCCATTCCGGCATTCTCGCCATCCGCCAGTCCATCGCGGCCGGCGTCAACATCACCTACAAGATCCTGTATAACGATGCTGTCGCCATGACCGGTGGCCAAAAGCACGACGGCGAATTGTCGGTCGATCAGATCGCTGCGCAGATGCTGGCCGAACATGCCAAAAAGGTCGTCATCCTCACCGAAGACCTTGCCCGATATAAGGGCGTCACCATCCCGAAAGCCGTGCGCCTGCTCGATCGCGGTGAGCTGGAGAATATTTCCCAGGAATTCGCCGCCACACCGGGCTGCACGGTGATCATCTTCGATCAGACCTGCGCCGCCGAAAAGCGTCGCCGTCGCAAGCGCAAGCAGCTGGTTGATCCGGCCCGCCGCATCTTCATCAACACCGCCACCTGCGAAGGCTGCGGCGATTGTTCGGTGCAATCCAACTGCGTCTCCGTCGAGCCGGTGGAAACCGAATTCGGCCGCAAGCGCCGCATCAACCAATCGAGCTGCAACAAGGATTACAGCTGCGTCAAAGGCTTCTGCCCCAGCTTCGTGACGGTGGACGATGCCGAAGTGAAGAAATCCAAGGCGGAATTCGATGTGGGCAACCTGGCTGATCCGGTGATCCCGGCGCCCGGCCATGGC
>NZ_JANPML010000148.1:0-2416 GCF_031422795.1 Sandarakinorhabdus sp. | reverse complement strand
GTGGCCGCAGCAACCGCCGACAGGGCGCTGTCCATCGACACGGCGGTGGCGCCGCGCGGTTTGAATGCCGGCCTTGTCGATGTGCTCGAAGCCGGCGGGCCCTACGGCCAGGGCTGGCCGGCGCCGCGCATCGCCGCCGGGCCATTCCAGGTCGTCGATTCCCGTATCGTTGGTGAAAATCATTTGCGCCTGCAACTGGCCGGCGCCGACGGTGGCCGCATCAAGGCCATGGCGTGGCGGCAGGGGGACACCGATCTTGGCGCTGCTCTGCAAGGCGCGCGCGGCCGTCCCGTGCATGTTGCCGGCCGCGTGAAGCGCGATGAATGGACCGGCGGCAACGCTGTCGAGCTTGAGCTGGACGACGCTGCTTTCACCGATTGAGGCAGGTTTTTGAAATTGCCTGTTGACGCAAAGGCGCTGGGTCAATAACAGGCGGCCTCTCGCTGCTGGCCCCTTCGTCTAGCGGTCTAGGACGTCGCCCTTTCACGGCGAAAACACGGGTTCGATTCCCGTAGGGGTCACCATCTGAAACGGCAGGCATCACGCCTGCCGTTTTGCGTTTGGGGCCAGCGTCAATGCCCCACACTGGCGCGCAGCGCCCGGCCACGGCATTGACGCGCCATGCAGCGCCCCCGCACCGTCCCATCGTCCCGCCTGTCGCGCCTTGCCGGCTTTGGCCGATTGGCTGGCGGCATTGCCGGCAACGTGCTGGGCGGCGGCGCGCGCGAGATGCTGAAGGGGCAGCGGCCCGACCTGCCCAGCCTGTTGCTCAATCCCGCCAATGCCCGGCGGCTGGCCGATGAACTGGCACGGCTGCGCGGCGCCGCCATGAAACTGGGTCAGCTGATTTCGATGGACGGCGGCGAGGTGCTGCCGCGCGAATTGGCCGACATCCTGGCCCGCCTGCGTGCAGAAGCTGATCCGATGCCGGAAAAACAGCTGGAACAAGCGCTGGTGGCCGGCTGGGGCCCCGATTGGCGCCGCCAGTTCCAGCAGTTCGACATGGCACCAATGGCGGCGGCCTCCATCGGCCAGGTGCACCGGGCGGTGGCGCTGGATGGCCGCGATCTGGCCATCAAGGTGCAATATCCCGGCATCGCCGCCAGCATCGATGCCGATGTGGATAATGTTGCAACCCTGGTAAAGCTGTCGGGCCTGCTGCCGGCAGGGTTCGCGCTCGATCCGCTGCTCGCCGATGCCAAGCGCCAGTTGCACGATGAAGCCGATTACGCCCGCGAAGCCATGATGCTGGAACGCTATGCCGCGCAGGCCAAGGGCTGGCCCGGCGTCGCCGTGCCAGCGCTGGCGGCCGATCTGTCGCGGCCGAACATCCTGGCCATGGGCCATGTCGGCGGTGTTGGCATCGACAAGGCGGCTGCCCTGCCCCAGGCCGAACGTGACCGGCTGATGACGCTGATGCTGCGCATCCTGATGGCCGAACTGTTCGACTGGCGCATGATGCAGACCGATCCGAATTTCGCCAACTACCGCTATGATCTGAACAACGGCCGGTTGGTGTTGCTGGATTTCGGCGCCGCCCGCGACGTGCCGGCAGCGGTGAGCGATGGCTATCGCGCCCTGCTCGCGGCCGGCCTGGCCGCTGACGATCAGGCGCTGCTCACTGGCCTGGCGTCGCTGGGCATCCTGCCCGCCAACCCGCCGGCAGCGATGACCGACGCCATCCTGGGCATGGCCCGCGACGGCTTTGCGCCGCTGCGCATGGATGGCGCGTTTGATTTTGGCGGTGGCGGCCTGGCAGCCAATCTGAAAGCGCAATCGAGCAGCCTAGTGGCCCTGCGCGAGCACTTCATCGCGCCGCCGCCCGATGTGCTGTTCATCCAGCGCAAGATCGCCGGCATGTATCTGCTGGCGGCCCGGCTGAAGGCGCGCGTTGATGTCGCGGCGCTGGTGCGGCCCTATACCGAACCAGCTGCCGATTCTGCCCCGGATTCTGGCAACACGCAGGCATCCACCCAACCACGCGCCACCAGAGCCGCCAGACGCTGAGGCGCGA
The DNA here is from genome assembly GCF_031422795.1 of Sandarakinorhabdus sp. Taxonomy (GTDB): domain Bacteria; phylum Pseudomonadota; class Alphaproteobacteria; order Sphingomonadales; family Sphingomonadaceae; genus Sandarakinorhabdus. The sequence goes on along the minus strand of NZ_JANPML010000148.1, from coordinate 402 downwards.
TTTCCACCGAGCTTTCGCGGCTACCAGCGGCCGGAAACACGCTTGGGAACGCCTGCAGCGACACATCCAGCCACACCGGCACATCGGTTGCCAAACCAAACGGGCAGACACCGCCCACGGCATGGCCCGTCACCGCCAGCGTTTCCGCAGCATCCAGCATGCGCGGCTTGCCGCCCAGCGCGGCGCGGGCCTTTTGATTGTCGAGCCGGGCATCGCCGCGCGTCACCAGCAGCAGCACTGCGCCATTCACCCGCATCGCCAGCGATTTCGCGATGCGGCCCGGTGCAACCCCCAATGCGGCGGCAGCCTCGGCAACGGTCGCGGTGGATGCGCCGGGGATGATCACCGGCACATCGGGGGCGTGGGCAGCGAGCCAGCGGAGCACGTCTTCATGAGCCATGC
>NZ_JANPML010000147.1:0-13116 GCF_031422795.1 Sandarakinorhabdus sp. | reverse complement strand
CCCCTGGACCCGCTTTCGTTGGCGCGCGCCAACGCGACGAAAATTGGGCATAGAGAGCAAATAACAAATGGGTGCAGGCCTCAGGCCTGCCCGCCGGAGGCCCTACCTCCTTGTTCTTGAATCCGTCCCAATCAAAAATCGCAACATCCGTGCGACGATGGATCAATCGAAGAACAGCAAATCCGCCCCTTGCGTCGTCGCCAGCCCGGCATAGCGCGCCTCGAATGTCGCGGTGTCGTGCACTGGCCCTGGAGCATCGAGATCGACGAAGCGTCGATAGGCACCCACCGCTGCGTGGAAGGCATCATAGCCACCCACGCGGCGGAGCGAATATGGCCAATATTCCGTGACCAGCGGCGGGCGTGCTGCCAGCACCTTGGCCGCGCCTTGCAGCACAAAGCCTTCGAAGCCTTGCGTATCCATCCACAGCAGCGTTGGCGCGCCGTGTTCGGCGGCAATGCCATCAACGCTGCGCATCGGCACGGCGATGCGCGGGCGGCGGCTTTCGCCTTGTTCGTCCGATCCGCTGCTGCTTTCTGGTGCAACGCGGTGGTCGCCCCAGTTGCGTTCATTGACTTCGAGCATGGCGTTGCCGCCATCGTGCGCGGCCGCCGCGGCTTCGGCGACAGCGATTCGGGCGTGCAGGCCGTTCAGGGCAATATTGGCGCGCAGCAGGCGGCAGTTGAACGGATGCGGTTCGATGGCCACCGCGGTTTCGGCCAAGCCGCGGGCAACGGCCGGAACGCAGATCGTCCCGATGTTGGCGCCGATATCGTACAGGCGCTCGATCCGCTCGCCCACCAGATTATGCTGCCGCAGGATGGCCAGCGCGGCGGTGAATTTGTGAAAATCGAAGGCGCCAGTGCGGAAAACTTCGCGCGAGATGATGTCGTCCCGGCAATTGACGATCAGCGATTCGGTCTTGCCATCGACAACGAAATGCTGGGCTTCGCTCGCCCGCAGCGCCGAAAAGGCGATGTCGCGGGCATGGCGATTTTTCACGCCCCAGATCAAGCTGGCGGCCGGGCCAAACACTGTTGCGGTGCCCAGTGATCGCGCTGCACCGCGCAGCGTGTTGGCCAGGCGACGGTGGCGCGCCTGAAAGCTGGAGAGCGTACCGGAGGAGGGGGTGGTAACCATTCAAGACCGCCTAGCACGGCTTTGCGACACTATTCCGACGCCTGCCATGCAGGCCGCCATCGGGTTCAGGCCGCAACCGAACGCAACTGCCCGTTTGATCGTGCCCGGGGTGTCACTATTCCAAGACCCAGCACCAGCGCGGCAACAATGGCCAATTCGATCTGCTGTTGAACGGTCATATCGGTGCTGGTTGGCGGGGGTGCCACCGCAGCCCGTTTCACGACTGACGGTGCGAAGGCGACGACCGCCGCAGCAGGGGTGGCCGACCCCGAAGCGATCAGCACGAAAGCGACGAGCGCATGGTTCACGAAAAGGCGGTGAATCGACTTGAACATGCGCCGGTGATGCCGTCGCAGCGTGATGGCTTCGGGTCAGGAATGTGAAGTTTTGGCGATGGCTTGGGCGCTGCGGCTGAAAATCACCGTATCGTCGCAAATCTTACATGTGCGCTTACTAAACGGTTCGCGGGGTCGCGGTTCGAACGCGATTGCCGTTCTTCAGAATCGGAATTTGTCCGTTGATCGACACGCAGCACCTGATCAAGCGGTTCCAGAACCGCGACATGAGCCTTGGCGTCATCGGCCTGGGTTATGTCGGCCTGCCCCTGTGTCTGGCCGCTGCCGAAGGCGGGCTCACCGTCGTCGGACTCGATATTGATCCGGCCAAGTCCGAAGCGATCATGGCCGGGCGTTCCTATCTGACCACGGTCTCGCAGGACGCCGTTGCCCGCCATGTCGGCGCTGGCAAGCTGGTCGCGACAACCGATTTTTCGCAGCTGGCCACTGTGGACGTGATTGTGATCTGCGTGCCCACACCGCTGACGACGCACCGCGAGCCGGATCTGTCGTATATCGAAGCGACGGCACGGGTGATTGCCGCCAACTTGCGGCCGGGGCAGCTGGTCTGCCTTGAATCGACGACCTGGCCCGGCACCACCGATGAAGTCGTCCGCCCGATCCTCGATGCGACCGGACTGGTATCGGGCAGGGATTATGTCCTTGCCTTCTCGCCCGAGCGCGAAGTCCCCGGCACCGCCAGTTTTGGCGCCGAAAACACCCCCAAGGTTGTCGGTGCTGATGATGATGTCGCGCGCGCACTGGCGCTGGCCTTCTATTCGGCGGTGACCAGCATCGTCGTGCCCGTCTCATCAACCCGAACTGCCGAAGCGACGAAGCTGACCGAGAATATCTTCCGCGCCGTCAACATCGCCATGGTGAACGAGCTGAAGCAGGTTTACGAAGCGATGGGCATCGATGTCTGGGAGGTGATCGACGCCGCCAAGACCAAGCCGTTCGGGTTCATGCCGTTTTACCCCGGGCCTGGCCTGGGCGGACACTGCATCCCGATCGATCCATTTTACCTGACCTGGAAGGCGCGCGAGTTTGAAATCGCGACGCGGTTCATCGAACTTGCCGGCGAGGTCAACACGGCGATGCCGCGCTATGTTGTCGAACGCACCGCGCAGGCACTCGATCTGCGTTTCGGCAAGGGCCTGCGCGGCGCCCGGCTGCTGTTGATGGGCGTTGCCTACAAGAAGAATGTCAACGACATCCGCGAATCGCCAGCGCTGAAGCTGATCGAACTGTTCACGGCGCGCGGCGCGCTGGTCGATTATGCCGATCCGCACGTGCCCGAAATCGGCCCGTCGCGCGAACATGCGCGGCTGGCCGGGCAGCAGGCGGTGGAAGCCAGCGGCACGGCGCTGGCCGATTATGATGTCGCGGTGATTGTTACCGATCATGACGGCTTCGATTATGCCGCGCTGGTCGATGGCGTGCCGCTGGTGATCGATACGCGCAACGCCTGCGCCCGGCGCGGGCTGCCGATGGCCAATGTCGTGAAGGCCTGACGGGTTTATACACCTGAACAGAACAGGAAGTGGGCCTCCGGCGGGCAGGCCTGAGGCCAGCACCCGTTTGTATTGGTTGGTCACGATGCCGAAGTTTCGGTGCCGGGCACAGGTAAACCGAAAGTGGGTCCAGGGCCTCAGGCCCTGGCCGCCGGAGGCATCAATTCTTGCTTCTATAACTTGTCTTCAAAGAAATTCGGTTTCAGTTCCCAATCCGCGTCCAGCCCCGACCTGCCTGACGTCGATCCCAGCGATAGCCGTGCTGGCTGAGTGCATCCCAGCCCAGCACCCAGGGAAAGCGGTTGTCGATCACATAGGTGGCGGCAGCGCCATGCCGCACCACGTCGACCGTCAGAACTGCGTGATATTCGCGCGCTTCGGTCCAGACCAGCGCGATCCGCAGACTGGCTTGCGGCCAGCCCTGGGCCACCAGCGCGGCGCGCGCCAGCAGCGCCTTGTCCTCGCAATCGCCGCCTTGTGCATCGGCGATTTCCCAATGATCGGCCCGGCGAAAGCGTGACTTGTCGCGGACATCGGCCAGCGCAAAGCCGTGTTGCGCGGCGGCAACCAGCTGCGCCCAGCCGGTGGGATCGAGCTCGACCGCACGGGCCGGTGCAGCCAGCAGCGCCAGCAGCAGCATGATCAACCGGAACATGCGATATCCCGTGGATGGCGATGGCAATAATCGCGCCATGCCGGCGGTGCCAGCGCCGGGCGGGAATCGGGCATCGCGCTGGCCGGCGGAATCGGATCGCATTCGGCACTGGCGCCGCCGTGGCTGGCGCAAAAGGCGAACCAGCCGGGCGGTGGCGGTGCCAGCCCGGCCGTCCCGGTGCGGGGCGCGGGCTCGGTGCTGACACAGGCGGGCATCAGAAGCCCGAGCATGACGAGGGGAAATCTTACGCTTGCCATACCAGCATTCACGGCTGCCGGCGCTGCGCTTTACCCGCCCGATTGGTTACCGACCTGGTAAGCGCGATCAGCGCCGCGATGCGACCGGCGGATCGACAAGGAAGGGTTGCAGCGTTTCGAGCTGCGGCGGCAGCGCCCCCTGCAAGGGGTTCAGATTGAAGTGGTAGGCACCAAACCAGGCACTTGATGCCCAGATGGTCCAGCCATGCCACTCCGGATTGGCGGCCATGTGGCGCAACACCGCTTCCAGCACCGGCGCGCATTCCGGTGATCGGCTGATGCCGAATTCGGTCAGCATGCCGCGATTGCCGGTGGCTCGAAGCCAGGCGGTGGCCACACCAACGCGCCGTTCGGCTTCGGTCGGGGTCACGCAGTTGCCCGTCGCGCCTGATGAGTTGGCGTCGAAATATTGATGGAAATCAAAGGCGAAATTGTTCCCTGGATCGTGGAACTGCGCCATCGCTTCGGCATTGGAAAGGTTGAGGCCAACCGGCTTTTTCCAGCTGTGCGCTCCGGACCAATAGGCGCCGGGAACCAGCACCAGATTGCGCGCACCGGTTTTCCGGATACCAATCACCGCGTCCTGCGCCACCCCCGCCCAGGTGGTGGCGCTGATCCGCACCGGTTCATTCATCAGCCCGAAAATCACCTTGTCGTTGCCGCGATAGCGTCGTGCAAGTCGCTCCCACAGGTCGCGCACGGCGCTGAGCGGCACCGCCGGGCTGCCGAGCGGCTGGCGGGCATAACGGGCATAATTATGGACATCGATGATGACCGACGCGCCCATGCCCGTTGCCGTTTCGACGATATCGTCGACGCGCGCCATTTCGGTGTCGTTCAGCGGCGCGCCGAGCACCGGCTGCAGCCGTTCCCAGCGCAGCGGCACGCGAAACACATTCATGCCGCGATCGCGAAACGCCTGCATCTGTGCCTTGTTCGGGTAGATATAACCCTTGCCGTATACAGACAGAACCCCGCCGAATTCACCGCCGGCAATGTTGATGCCGGTCAGCGCAACCGCTGCCGCCGGCCCGGTCCAGAACAACAAGAACGCCAACGCCAACGCAAACACACGCATCAGAACAGCCTTTCCCGAACGGTGAAGAGGAGACCGGTTTTGACAAGGGCGCCGGACCCACGGTGGGAAGTCACGGCCACTTGGCTGCCTTCTGTAATCTGCCGCGCCTGCAGCCGTGAGCGCCAGCCACCGGCCACCGCATCTCAGGCCGCTGCAGCAGCTGTTGCATCATGCATCAACGGGTTCACGTTGATCGAGCCCGACGAGTTCGAGGACACGCGCGATGACATCCTGCCAATCGAGCACGCCTGCGTCGCTGATCGCCGCGCGGTCGCAGGACAGTGCGGCGCGCGCTGCCGTGCCGGCGGTTTCGGGGCGTCGCGCATCATAGAGATAGTGCCAGGGTTGCGGCAGCGGCGCGGCAAAGGTCGGCAGCACGATCGGCAACTGGCACAGCAGATATTGCAGCTGGCGCAGGCTCGATTCGGCAAAATAATTGCGGTTCGGCCGATCCTCATATGGTGCCAGCCCGATATCGGCGTGCTGCAGATACGGCACCAGCATGGCAAAGGGCAGTTCGCCATGGAAACGGGCGTTGGGCTGCGACCCCAGCGAATCGGGTGACATGCGGCCAAACAGGTGGATGACGGCATCGGGCATCGCCTCGGCAATATGCTTGGTGGCAACTGGATCATAGGCGCCGTCACCGGCCACGACGAGGTTGATGCTGCCGGGCGGATAAGGCGACGCACCGCGCACCGCAAAAGCCGAGCGATCAACGCCATGCGGAATATGGTGAACGTTGGTGCCGGGCGGAAAATCGGTGATCATGCTTTGCGCCGGCACGCGCACCAGATCATATTGCGGGGCCGTGCGTTCAAGAATGCCCTCGAGCACTGGGGACATGCCGTTGGGCACCAGCCGATCGCTGGCGCAATAGACAAAGCGGGCATTGGGCGCGGCCTTGCGCAGCACATCGAACAGCGCAACCGCAACGGTCGATTCGATGACGATGAGATCGGCCGCGGCCGCTTCGGCAAGGATCGCCGGCGGCAGGCTGGCGCTATAGCGGCGCGCCGCCAGCATGGTCACCGGATCGAGCCAGCGCGTCGGCAGCCGCATTGGGTGGATCGGCGGCACCCAGACATAGCCGCGCCGGTTTTGGCCGCGATCACACCAGCGGTTGATCGAATCCGCCGGAAAGATGGCAAAGCGCGACGGGTTGGTCAGTTCGGTCAGCCGGCTGAGCTGGACGGTCACCATGCCGATATCCCAACCGAGATTGGCAAGCGTGTCGGCCCAATAGACCATGCCGGTCATGCGATAGCCCAGGCCGATGGTCTGCTGTGAAAACAGCAGGGCGCGCCGTTGCGTATCAGGACGGGGCGCATCGGCGCGAATGCCGAGTTCAGGCTGCGGCACGGCGGCGATCTCCAGAACGCCGCGCCAGTGCGGCCGTGTAAACGTCGTTCCAGCGCGCCGCAACGGCGGGCCAGGCATAGCGGGTGGCGGCCGCGATCGCCTTGGCGCGCTGTTGGTCTGCTTCGCCCCGCACCGTGGCTGCCAGCCCGGCGACGACCTGCGCCGCTGCGGCGCTCTCGCCCGGCACGATTGCGCCGATGCCGGCGCGCTCGACGAAGATCCGGTAGTTGGCGATATCGCTCAACACCGGCACGAGCCCGGCGGACAGTCCCTCGACCACGGACAGGCCAAAGCCTTCATAGGACGACAGCGAAACCAGGAAACTGGCGCGCCCGATCAACCGGCGCAGCTCGTCCGTATCAGGCCCCTGGTGGATTTCGACGGCCTCGGCAACGCCAGCCGCCTGCACCCAGGCATCGATTTGCGCCCGCGAAACATCATGCGGCATGCCGGCGACGATGACCCGCCAGGCCGGATCGATGCGCCGCAATTCCGCGAGCAGTGCGAATACCGACGCCAGCTGCTTGTTGGAGGACCAGCGCCCGATGGCGATCATGACCGGCGCAAAGCTGCGCGATCCGGCATCGGCCCATTTGGCGATATCGACACCGTTTTCAATGACCTGCACACGGTCGCCGGCGATGGCGGCGAATCGTTCTGCATCGGACACACTGGAGGCACCGATCACATCATAGGCACGGCAAGATGTGCGGGTGACGGTGGCGAAATAGATCGACTTCAGCCGCGCTGCAAATTCCGTGTGAAAAAAGCCGCCATGCGTTGATGCAACCATGGGAATGCTGCGGAACGGGCGCGCGGCGGCCAGACCGTCGAAGAAAAAGTCGATGGCGTGGACGTGCAGCAGGTCGGCATTTGCGGTGGCGGCCAGAAAATCGGGCGCGAGCGGATAGCGCGTTGATCCGAACCACGGAATGCGCCGCACCGGGATGCCGTCGATGCTGTCCGTGCGGGGATGCACGGCGCCGTCTGAAAAGCTGCTGTTGAGGGTCAGGACTTCGACATCGGCATCGCAGCCGTCGCGCAAATGGCGGCAAAGCTGGCGGACCGTTTCTTCCAATCCGCCCTTTTGCGGCCAGAATTGCCGCACCACATGGGTGATCTTCGGGCGCCCGCCGCCGTTCGCCCGCACTGCCATGGTTTATTCCACGCCATCATCGATCAGGCGATGGGCGGCCATCAGCAGCAATTGCGGCATGAAGGCATTGGTGAAGCGCCAGCCATCCGCCGGGTTCGCCGGATCGACCGGACACAGTGCGCCATCATCAACCAGGAGTGAGCACATCCAGGCAGCGTCGGGCGCCACCGCCGCCCCGATGTCGGGGTGGCGGGCCATCATGGTGACCGTGTTCTGGCCAAGGCGGATGACATCATCCTGACTTGTCAGCGCCATCCTTGCGAGATTGGCGAGGCCGCGGCGCATACCCGGATCAGCCATGCTCCGAACCAGCCTCTGGAAGCCCTTGTCGATCAGCATGGCATCCGCAACGATATCGGTGATGACCGTGTCGAGATCGGCGACATCGACGGCGACGCGGCCGGTGAGTCGCGCCTGGGACACCAGCTTCTGGCCGATCAGCTGGGCATGATAGGCCGAACCAGCCGCCAGCCTGACCACGGTGGCGATTTCGGTTTCGCCGATCGAAAGGCCATCGGTCAGCGCCTTGCGCGTGAACATTTCGCGGACTGCGGCGGCGTCGAGCCGCGCCAGCGGCACGCAGGTGATGCAGCGATGGATTGACGGGTGATAGCCAAGGATTGCGCTGGCGTCGGTGGCGACGCCGACGATGACAAACCGCACCGACGCTGTCAGATCCGAAACGTCCTTGACCAGTTCGATGATGCTCTGGCGGGTATCGTCGCGCTCGATCCGATCGAATTCGTCGATGATCAACACGATCGAAGCGTCGCTCACGCTGGCCAGATGCCCGGCGATCGCCTGCACCGACATTGGCGAGGACGGCGAGCCGGCGGCGAGATGATTGGCCGGAATCTCGCGCAGATAGGTCTGCATCAGCGCTTCAAACCCGATATCGCGTGAGCAGGACGCATACAGGACGACATGGTCGCGCGAATCGGCGATCTCGCCGAACACGCGCACCAGCGAGGTCTTGCCATAGCCGCGCGGGCCATAGATCAGCGCGTTGCCGCTCTGATCGAGAACCCAGGCCAGCAGCCGATCCAGGTCCTTCTGGCGGCCAAAAAGATCATGGCGCGCAACGACTGGCCGGTTGGCCGAAAACACCGATACCGCGCGCGCGGCTGGTTTTGCTGGCAGCTGTGGTGCCGGGGCAGTCTTCAGTTCATTGGCCGTCAGTTCATTGGCCGCCGGTTCATCGGCCGCTGGTGCCACGTCGACCAGCGGGCGCTGCGACAGATCGGGGAACGCGAACGTTGACGTCCGCGCCTGAACTGGGCCGCCGATACCGAACGCTTCCTGGGTGCTTGGCCGTTCCGGCAGCTCGCGCGGCCGGCGTTCCGGCGAACGCGGCCGCAGCGCAAGGATTGCCGTCCGCAACAGGAACAGCGGGTTGCCGACCACATAGCGGCCAAACAGTCGTTTCGGTTCAAGTCCCAATCTGAAGGCCCATTCCAAACCGCTTTTCCGCATCCAGTAAGGAGCCCGCGGCTTGGCTCCCGACAGAAAATCCAGAATTGCCCCACCACAGACAATCGCAACATTGCCGTGCAACCCGCGTTTCATCAGGCTGGCGACGCGTTCCTGCTTGGGCATGCCCATGCCGAGCACGACCAGCGCCGGGCGGGTTTTTGCCACGCGATCGAGATAGTAACCATCGGATTTGAAACCATCTTCGGTGAGGACCTCGCAGCCATGGTCCCGGCGCAGGATGTCGGCGACTGAATCGACAATCGGCAACTGCGTGCCGAACAGCGCCACGCGCTGGCCGGCAAAACGCGCCATCAGTTCCGGAACCAGATCGGTGCCATTGAGGTTCAGCCCCGATCGCTTGCCGATGATGCGGTACAGCGCATGAACGCCGACGCCATCGCGAACGAGGTGATCGAGCCCGAGAAGGTCGGCGGCAAAGTTGGGGTCGGTGACTGCGCTGTTCATCGCATGGGCGTTGACGAAGCCCAGTGTGCGCACCCCGATGCCATAGGCAAAATTGTCGAGCAGGGCCTCCTTGGCCTGGCCGTCGGGAGTCACGACAACCTGCGACACCAGCGACTGCCAATTCTGTCGCCATTCAGGCGGGCGCCATTCAGGATAGCCAAACGCCAGCGTGCCGGCGTCGCCAAAGGCCAGACGAAGCTGCAGGTCAGGCCACATTGAGAACGGATCCGATGATGGTGGCGCCGGCCAGCTGCAGCCGCGATGCGGCGGCGGTCAGCGCCCTTGCGCGCGTGAAATGCCGGCGCGTAATCACCAGTACGGCGGGCGCACTGGCAGCGATCACATACAGATCTTCGGCGGCATCCAGCGGCGGTGCATTCAACAGGATCAGTTCGGCGCGCGAATGCGCGCGCAGCACCGGCAGCAGCACCTCCAGCTTGGCCAGAAGTTCCGCCGGGTTGGGCGGCGGCGGCCCGGCAGGCAGGAATGACAACCCCGGGATGGCAGCGATCGACTGGATGGGTGGGGTGGGTTGGCGGCCGGCGAGGAAGGTCGACAGGCCGGCACCATCGTGCACGTCGAACAGCTGGTGCAGCGCCGGCTTGCGCAGATCGGCGTCGACCAGAAGCGTTCGCACCCCCGCCTGCGCCGAGGCGATGGCAAGATTGCTGGCGATCAGACGCCGGCCAACCGAGCCCGTCAAACTGGCGATGGTGACGGCTGGCATGGTTGCCCCCGGCCAGTCCGCAAGCACGTGCGAAATATTGGTGCGCAGGCTGCGGATCATTTCGGACGCGCGGTCACGCTGGCCGCGCGCCGTGATCAACGAAGGGTGCAGGCGAGAGGCGCCTGGCGCTGCAATCGAGAAGTTGAACTGGCTGGCCAAGGCCGCATCAACAGCCTCCTGCGAGGCAAAGCCCAGTGCCACGGCGGCTTCACCGAACCGTTGCCGTGTGCCGCGCTGTGCCCTGGCGATCTGTTCGGCCTGTTCGGGCTTGACGATGCCGCGCGCCACCAGGATTGCGCCGATACGATCATTGTCGACACCGCTGTTTGCCGCCGTCGGCGGTTCATTGGGGCGGGCCATGGTGAAATCGACGGCTTCGACTTCGGCTTTGCTGGCGCTGAAAATACGCATCAGGCGGTCAGATCGCAAAGGACCGGAGCGCCGCCGAGCAGTGCTTCCAGGTCCGACCATGAACGTACGCGGGGCGCCAGCATCTCTCTGATCAGCGCGGCCAGCACGCCGGACACGGCACCGGTGACCAGCGCCAGCGCCAGCACGAGCAGCCAATTCGGGAACGAGGCGCCGCGGGGTGGTGTCGCCGCTGAAAGGATCGCAGCGCTCGGAGCCTCCAGGTCGCTTTGCAGCTCGACATCGGCCAAGCGGGCGGCGACGGCATCATAATTGGCCTTGGCGCGATTGACCTCTCCGGTCAGCACCTGCAGCCGGGCACGGTCGGCAGCCGTCGCCGTCAAGAGCTGGCGCTTGCCGACTCCCAGTTCCTCGATCTGGGCCGTTTCGCGGCCGACAGACTGGTTCTGCCGCTCGATACCGCGCGCCACCTTGCCGAGCTCGGCGACAAGTTGGGCCTGCAATTCGGCGAGACGCGCCTTGCCTTGGATGACGGCTGGATGGTTGGGCCCGCTGTGCACGTTCAGGTCACGCAGCACCGCAGACTGGGTGGCGACTGCCGCGCCCAGCTGCTGGACAACGACATTGCTGACCGTGCCGGCAGAGATTGCAGCGTCAATCCCGCCAAGGCTGCTTTCGGCCTGGGTTCCGGCCTTTCGCGCCTGCGATGCGGTGAGGCGCTCCGACAGCGCGCGCAACTCGATCGCGTTGGTGTCGGTTTCCCCTTCAAGGCCGGTCATCCCGGTGGTCTTGAGGAACGCATTCAAGTTCGCCTGCACACGTGCCAGATCGTCAGCGCGCGTTGCAACCTGGGCCTTGAAGAACGCCACGTTCCGCCGCGCGGCCGTAACCTTCAGTTCGACGGCGGTATCGAGATAGGCCTGCGCCACCAGATTGGCGACTTGCGCCGCCCAGACCGGATCGTCGGAACCGACGCCGATCGAAACCGTTCGTGTGCCCTTGGCAGAGACGACATTCAGGTTGCGCCCGATCTGATTGACCAGCCAGTCCTGAAGCGGCGCCTTGCCCTTTTGATATTTGTCGCGTTGCAGCAAGGTGCGGGGATCATTGATGAAGCCGGGGCTGGCCACTGCACGCTGCATGACGCGGCGACTGCCGATCAAGTCGACCTCGGCATTGACATAGGCAGCAAACGCCAGGCTGTCATTCTTGTCGATGATCGCGTCGGAACCACGATTGTTGAAAACGATCCACGCGGTTGCGGTGAATTGCGGCGGCAAAAATGCGGCGATGATGCAGATTGCGACGGCGACACAGGCCGCCACCAGGGCCGCCAGTTTCCACCGCCCGCGCAGGGCAAGAATCATCTGGGAAAGGCTCGAAAAGCCGCTCATGGTCTGATTCTGCACACCTAGAAAAACACGACGCGCCGTACCCGGCTGACGACCAACAATCCGCGATTTCATTCGCCTGCGAGGACGGTTTTGCCGACCGCATTCGAATGCCGCGCTGCAACAACACTAAAGACCAACAACATGAAAATTTCGTGACAATGGTGAATATTGAAACATAATTGCAACAATTTCTGGCGATGTATGGCGTGTTCTTCGGCTTTGACGCTCGTTTCTTTGGGACGCAGGAATGGCAGTGCGCGCCAGATTGTTAACCACGGTCCTTGCGTTAGCCGGCGTTTTTACGATCGGATCTGCAGTGCCCGCGCGCGCTGGCGCATCAGCATTCGCATCTGCCGCGTCGGACAATCTGCGGGCCGCCGCGACATCTGGGCTGCCATCGCTCGCCGAATCGCTTCCGGCCGGTCGAACCGCCGCGATCGGCTGCATTGCTCGGGCAATTGCGTACGAAGCTGGCAACGAGCCGGTGGCGGGCCGGGAGGCTGTGGCGCAGGTCATCCTGAACCGCGTTCGCCATCGCGCCTTTCCAAAAACGATCTGTGGGGTTGTCTACCAGGGCTCGAACCGCCGCACCGGCTGCCAGTTTACCTTCACCTGTGATGGTTCCTTGCGGCGCGTGCTGTCGCGGCAGATGTGGGCCGATTCAGTTCGCATCGCCGGTGATGCGCTGGATGGCCGGCTGCTACCAACGATAGGCGATGCGACCCATTATCATGCGGATTATGTGGCGCCGCGCTGGGCCCCCGCCCTGGTCAGGGTCGGCCAGATCGGTGCGCACATTTTCTATCACCTCCCCGGCAAGGCCAGCGGGATCAATGGTGGAATCGCCCTTGCCGGCGGACGCTCAGGGACGCAGGGCGCCGGCCCGCGGGCCGCACCGGCGCTGCCCGCGGTGTTCAGTGTCTGGGGCCTGGTTGCTGCTCCGGCCTCCAGTCAGGAATATTGAACAGCGGCGAATTTTTTTGGTCGATGTAATAAATCAGAAACATCCTCGTCATGCGTTGCGGTTAACGTAACTGTGCACACGCCCATTTGGCTGTCATCAACTGTTGCAGAGGATATAGTCATGGTTACTTTTACCGGAACTACTGGGAATGACATTTTTGTTGCTCCGACGGCTGAAGATTGGACGATCATCGGCAAGGGCGGAGTCGACAATCTGACCGGCAATGC
>NZ_JANPML010000146.1:0-1639 GCF_031422795.1 Sandarakinorhabdus sp. | reverse complement strand
CGCAGGTGCAGGCCAAGGCGCCCAATTTCGAGGAAATCTTTGCCCAGATGAACGATGAGCGCGTCAACATGCGCGCCCGCCGCTATCTGCGCGATCTGCGGCGCGACGCGATCGTCGATTATCGCTGATGGCGGCGCTGCCTGCTCCCTTGGCGGTGTCCATCGGCGATCCGGCCGGCATCGGCCCGGAAATCATCGCTGGGGCCTGGGAACGACGTGTCGAATCCGGGCTGCCGCCCTTCCTCGCCATTGGCGACGCGCGTTCGATCCGGGCCGTGTGGGATGGGCCGATTGCCGTGCTGTCCGATCCGGCGGCGGCCGCAGCAGCGTTCGATACGGCACTTCCGCTGATCCAGGTTGATGATCCGGGCGAAATCGTGCCCGGCGAACCCAATCTGCCCGGTGCGCGCTGCGCACTCGATAGCCTGGAACTGGCCGCCGGCATCACCCGGCAAGGCATGACATCGGCGCTGGTCACGGGCCCGGTATCGAAAGCGCAATTGTTCGCCATTGGATTTACCTATCCGGGGCAAACAGAATTCGTCGCCGAACGCTGCGGGATTTCGCCGGCCAATGCCGTGATGATGCTGGCCGGGCCGTCCTTGCGCACCATTCCGCTTACCGTGCATGTGCCGCTGGTTGATGTGCCGCGGCTGATCACCTGCGATCTGATCGTGGCGCGCGCGCGCATCGCTGCGCGGGCACTGATCCGCGATTTTGGCATCGAAACGCCGCGCCTGGCCATCGCGGGCCTGAACCCGCACGCCGGCGAAAATGGCACGCTGGGCCGCGAGGAAGTGGATATCATCCGCCCCGCCATCGAAATCCTGCGCGCCGAAGGCCTGGATGTGATCGGGCCCCTGCCCGCCGACACCATGTTCCACGGCCCGGCCCGCGCCCGTTATGATGTGGCGCTGTGCATGTATCATGATCAGGCGCTGATCCCTTTAAAGGCGCTGCATTTCGATGCGGGCGTCAACATCACACTCGGCCTGCCGATCGTGCGCACGTCGCCGGATCATGGCACCGCCTTCGATATCGCCGGCAAGCATCTGGCCACGCCCAGCGCCATGATCGCCGCCATCCGCATGGCCGGCGAATGTGCGGCCCGCCGCCTGGGCGGTGCATGAGCCCAAAATCTGGCCTGCCTGATCTGCCGCCACTGCGCGAGGTCATCGCCCGGCATGGCCTCAATGCCAAGAAATCGCTCGGCCAGAATTTCCTCACTGATACCAATCTGCTCGATCGCATCGCCCGCATCCCCGGCCTGGGGCCAGAATCGCGCGTTTATGAAGTCGGCCCCGGCCCCGGCGGTCTGACCCGCGCGCTGCTGCGCACCGGCGCGCAGGTTTTTGCCGTGGAACGCGATGATCGGGCGCTACCGGCGCTGGCCGAACTGGCGCTTGCCGCCGATGGCCGGCTCACGGTGGTGGGCGGCGACGCCATGGCGGTCGATCCGCGCGCCCTGGCCGGCGACGGCGCGCATATCGTCGCCAATCTACCCTACAACATCGGCACCGCGCTGTTTACCGGCTGGCTGGAAAGCACCCAATGGCCGCCGTGGTGGGCCAGCCTCACCTTGATGTTCCAGAAGGAAGTTGCCCAGCGCATCATCGCTGCCCCGGGCAGCGATGCCTATG
>NZ_JANPML010000145.1:0-11137 GCF_031422795.1 Sandarakinorhabdus sp. | reverse complement strand
GTGCCGGTCGAACAGCCGACGCCGACCCCGGCCAAGGCGGCCGAGGCCCCGGCGGCGGTTGCCATCGATGCAGCCCCGACAGGTGCCGGCGATGCCTTTGGCCTGCAGGGCGGCGGCGCGGGCGGGATGGGCGGCGTCGGCAGCACCGGCACGGGCACCGGCGCTGCCGGCGGGGTCAGCGATGCCTTTTATGGCCAGAACCTGCGCAATGCCCTGCAGGAACGCATCCAGTCGCAGGACAGCGTCAATCGTCAGGTGTTCAGCGCCGATTTCGCCGTCTGGGTCGACAGTATCGGCAAGGTTGCCAAGGCCGAACTGCTGCGATCCAGCGGCGACGCCAAGCGCGACCAGCGGCTGATCGCGATCCTGCTGGCGACCAACGACCTCGATGCCCCGCCGGCATCAATCCGTTTCCCCGCGCGCATTACCGTGCGCGGCCGCAAGACTTCCATTTGAGCCATGATGACAGGACTTCATGCATGATCTCGTCCTTTACCAAGGCGCGCATCGCGATCGCGGCCACCAGCGTGCTGCTGGCGGCGTCTCCAGCGCTGGCTGCGTCTTCAACCTCAGCGCCTTCGACCAACGCCACGGCCAACCTGATCCGGTTGTTGATCAACAACAAGGTCATCACCAAGGCCGCCGGCGAAGCCCTGCTGGCGCAAGCCGAAGCCGAAGCGGCGACGGCACTGGCTGCTGAAGCGCAAGCCAAGCTCGCTGCTGCGCCAACGGCAACGCTGGCACCGCCGACTGCAGTTGCATCGGCCGAGTTGCCGGCGCCGGCGCCAGGCACGATCCGGGTGCCCTATATCCCCGAGACGCTGCGGGCCAAGATCAAAGACGAACTCAAGGAAGAAGTGCTGGCGCAGGCCAAGACCGAAGGCTGGGCCAAGGCCGGGCAGGTCCCCGATTGGCTGAGCCGCGTGACGCCTTATGGCGATATGCGTTTCCGCAATGAATCGACCTTCTACTCCAAGGCCAACACCAACGAACTGATCGATTTCGGCGCCTTTAACCAGCTGGCGCCCATCGACATCAACGCCGCCACCAACCCGACCGGTTTCCCGCTGCTCAACACCAGAACCGACCGGCCGAACACCTTCCGCCTCCGCGCGCGTCTTGGCCTGAGGGCCAAGCTTTCGGATCTGGCGACCGTCTCGTTCCGGCTGGCGACCGGCGACGATATCAGCCCGATCTCGACCAACCAGGTCCTTGGCGGCGGCTTTGCCAAAAAGGATATCTGGCTTGATCAGGCCAATATCCGGCTGACTCCAACCAACTGGCTGTCCGCCTCGCTCGGGCGCTTCAGCAGCCCGTTCAAGCCCGGCCAGGCGCTGTTCGATACCGCCGAGCTGATGTTTGACAACGATCTCAATTTCGACGGCATCACGGCGGCCGCAGATGCCAAACCGTGGCTGCCGGACAACACCCGGCTGGCATTGACCCTCGGTGCATTTCCGCTGGAATTCACCGATCAGGAATTCCCGATCAACAGTGTCGACAAGGCTGGCGATGGCGCCTCCAAATGGCTGTTTTCGGCGCAGCTCAAGGGCGGCGTGACCTTTGGCGACGGCGACTACGCGATCAATGGCACCGTCGCCTATCACAGTTTCAAGGGCGTTCAGGGCCAGCTTTCCACGCCTTGCGACCTGTTCAACGGCAACACCCAATGTTCCACCGACCAGAACCAGCCGGCGTTCCTGCGCAAGGGCAACACGCTGTTCTTCCTGCGCGACATCAATCCCGACCCGGCCAGCCCCAACAATTTCGCGCAGCCGCAGACGCTTGGGCTGGCCTTTGATTATGATGTGATCCAGGTCAGCGCTTCAGTTGGCGCGCCGATCGCCAAGGGCGTCAATCTGCTGCTGGAAGGCGAATATATCCGCAACCTGGCGTTCAAGCAGAGCGACCTCTGCCGCTTTGATCCCAAGGGCTTGCCGATCAACAACATCATCGTTGCCGATCCGGTGGCGGGCGCAGCGGCAGGCACGGCAGCATCGCGCTTCTATACCAATCCCTGCACCCCCGATGCCAATGGCCGCATCGCCCGTTTCGACGGAGGCAATCAGGGCTATTCGATCCGCGGCGTGATCGGCATTGCCGAACCCAAGCAACTTGGCGACTGGAACATCGAGCTCAGCTATCGCTACATCGAATCCGACGCCACGCTCGACAGCCTGTCAGACAGCGATTTCCACCGCGGCGGCACCAATGCCAAGGGCTATACGATCGGCGGCACCCTTGGCCTTGGCCGCAACCTGTTCGTGACCGGTCGCTGGTTGAGCGCCAACGAAATCTCCGGACCACCTTTGGCGATCGACGTGCTGCAAGTCGATCTAGTGGCCAAGTTCTGATGCGCGCCGCCGCCACCGCATTGCTGTTGCTGCTGGCCGCTGCGCCGGCAACGGCGACACCGCTGGAAGACCGGCTGCGCGAACAATTGCGCGCCGTGACAACCCAGCTGCGCGATCTGCAGGCCCAGCAATCGGGCGCCGATGCCGGCCGGATTGCCGCCGAAAAAGAACGCGACGCGCTGAAGGCAAAGCTGGCGGCGGGCGGCGGCTCTGTCCGAGAGCTGGCGGCGGCCCGCAGCCAATCGGCGGCGCTCGGATCACGGCTCGCCGAAGCCGAGGCCAGTGCCGCTGAACAGCGCAGCCGCGCCGACGCGCTGGCGACCCGTCTGGCTGCGTCGGAGTCTGGCCTGGCCGAACAGCGTCAAGCGGCGGCGACAAGCGCAGCGGCGCTGGCGGCCAGTGCAGCTGCCCTCACCAGCAGCGCCGAACGCAACATGCGGCTGGTGACCACCGGGCGCGAATTGGTGGCCCTGCATATCAAACGCTATGGCCGTCACAATTTCCCGCCCCTGCAGCTGCTGCGGACGCGGATCGAGAACGAAGCCCAGGGCATGGGCGATCGCATCACGGTCGATGCCATCGTGCCCGCGGCCGGCCCGACGGTGCCGCAGTGATCAGGCCCTCAACTGGACGATCGCCTGGACGATCCGACGGGTCCCCGATGTGTGTTGCCGTGGAGCGCGTGCGATGATCAGCCTGAGCAAGCCCATGATGCGGATCGGTGTCAGCGGTGCCGCGCTGGCGATGGGGCTCATGCATCTGCCGGTCATGGCGCAGACCGCTGCAATCTTGCGCGCCAGCGCCGGGCTTACGACACCAGTGGTGTCGCCGTCGGCAAGCCTGCCGCGTCCCGGGGCCGTCGCACCCAATGTGGCGGGCATGACATCGGCAAGCGCGCGGGCGCTGGCCAACCAGGCGGCGGCAGCCAACGCCACCAGTCTGGCCGTGCAGGCCAATCAAGCGGCGCGCGCGACGGCACAAGCGCTGGCGCAAACAGTGCCGAACGGGCTGATTGCGGGCGGGTTGGTGCCGGTGACCAATCCCACCACCGCCGCGCTCGATCCGACCGGTCTCAGAGTCTGGCAGGGCGCTTCAGCACCGGTGAAGAGCGGCAGCAACGCTGCGCCGACGGTCACCATTACCCAGACCAGCGCGCGGGCGCTGCTGTCGTGGGACAGTTTCAATGTCGGCCGCACGACAACGCTGGAATTCAAGCAGCAGCCCGATTGGATCGTCGTCAACCGGATCGTGGCAAATATCGATCCGACGACCGGCCGCATCGCCGATCCTGGCAACCTGCGACCAAGCCAGATTCTCGGCACGGTCAAGGCCGATGGGACGGTATTGGTCCTCAACCAGAACGGCGTGATGTTTGGCGCCACCGCGCAGGTCAACACGCGCTCGCTGCTGGTGTCGAGCCTTGAGCTCGGCTCGAACAATGTGCCGGGTGCGAGCGGCGGCCTGACCGTGCCTTCGACGTTGGCGCAGCGCAATACCAGCTTCCTGCAAAGCGGCCTGCTGGCCAGCAATGCGCTGGTCTCGGCGATGTCGGTGTTCAACCAGGGCGGAACCGCCGCGGTTGAAGCACCCGGCCGCGAGGGCAAGATCACGATCGACGCTGGTGCAGCGATCGCCAGTGCCAGCGGCGGCTTCGTCATCATCGCGGCGCCCGACATCAGCAATGCCGGGCAACTGCGTTCGGAACAGGGCCAGGTGAGCCTGCAATCGGGGCGCAACGTGTTTGCGGTGGCCTCCACCGGTGCTGCCGGAAGCGCCGATCCCGAGGCCCGCGGGCTGGTGCTTTCGTCCACATCGCTGACCGCCGACACAATCGTTAACGCCGCAACCGGCCTGATCGAAGCACCGCGCGGGCTGGTATCGCTGGGCACCACTGTCACCGGGACGATCACCAGTGCCGGCGTGCTGTCGTCAACGACCAGCGTGGCGCGCAATGGCAAGATCGTGCTTTCCGGCGCTGCCGTCACGCTGGCGCCCGGCGCGACCATCGCCATAACGCCCGACAGCAACGGCGAAACCATTCCGCAAAGCGCTGAATCGGTGGCGGCGTTCAAACGCTCGGTCATCGAGATCGGCGGTGCCCAGGTCCGCGGCGTTGTTTCGCCATCGCAGATCAGCATCGGTAGCGGTGCGCTGATCTATGCGCCCAGCGCCCGTGTCAGCATCGGCGCTACCAACGATTCTGCAACGGTGAGCGTGCTCGACGATGTCCAGGGTCGCGCGTCGTCCTTGCTTGTCGATGATGGCGCGGTGATCGATGTCGGCGGCATCAAGGATTTCATTGTCCCGGCCTCGCGCAACAGCGTCCAGATCACGCCAGTCAAGCGCAACGAATTGCGCGATACGCCCAATTATCGCGAAACGACGACCGACGGCAGCTTCACGCTCAATGGCGCCACCATCCTTGTCGATCCCCGCCTTTCGGGCGTCCGCGCCGATGGCGTCGCCTGGATCGGTTCGCCGCTGATCGAGGCCGGCAGCTTTTTTGCCCAGGTCGGGGTGACCTCTGCCGAACTGATGACCAAGGGCGGCGACCTGACGCTGGGCGTCCGCAGCTTTGCCCAGGGCAGCAGCCAGGCCGCACCCAACGTCACCATCCGGCCGCGTGCCAGTATTGATGTTTCGGGTGGCTGGGTCAGCTATGCGTCCGGCGTTGTGGAGACTAGCCGGCTGCGGACCGCCGACGGCCGGATCGTTTCGGTCGGCGCCGCGGATCCCAACGACAATTTCGTCGCGGTCGTGGGGGCGATAACGGCAGAGCAACCGCGTTTCGGCGCCAGCACGACCTTTGGCAACCAGGTCGCGCAGCCGACCGATCTCGAACCCGGCTATACCGAGGGCCGCGATGCCGGTTCGCTGACCATCAAGGCATCGTCGACCACGCTCGCCGGCGCTATCCATGCCGAAGCCTTTGCCGGAACCCGGCAGATTGCGGCTGCGCGGCCGGGCACGATCGCATCGACGATTGCCAGCGACGGCCGCACGCTGCAATCGGCTCCGTCACAATTGCCCAGCGGCGGCCTGCTCAAGATCGCCGCGATCGGAACGGATTCAGCGGTCCAGGCCGGCGGCGCCGATATCATCGTCTACCGCGCCAGCAGCGCCACGCCCGCCCGCCCGGCAGCGGAAATCCTGCTGTCTGATGCCTTTGTGTCCGGGCTTGGCCTGTCGGGCCTGACCTTGCAGACCAGCGGCCGCATCAGCTTTGCCGCCGGATCGACCGTGGCGCTGCAGCCGGGCGGTGCGCTGTTCGCCGATGCGGGTCGCACGATCAGGTTGGATGGCACGATCTCTGTCCCATCGGGCCGGATCGCCGCCCGCACCTATGAAGTCATCCCCGGATCGATTTTCCGCACCGATGATGATCTGCCCGACGTCCTTGCCCCCGACGGTGACACAGGCGCGGGGGCACCGCGGCTGTTCGACATCGAGGTCAACGGCCTGCTGTCGGCCCGGGGGCGCTGGAGCAACGACTATCTGGTCACCAATGGGGTCTATCTGGGCCGCGCTTATGCCGATGGCGGCAGCGTCAGCCTGGAGGTGGCACCACGGGTGCTGATCCCGATTGGCGACGACAGCGAATTTTCGGCCGATTTCAGCGGCAGCCTGCGGGTCAACGCCGGGGCCCGGATCGATGTCTCGGCGGGCGGCTATGTCCGGCCCGACGGCACGCTCGATCTGACGGCAAAGGGCGGCGATGTGGCGCTGGTCAATGCGACGGTCTACGCATCGCTGCTCAATCGGCCCAACCTGGTGGATCTGGAACCGCGATCGGTGCTCGTCGATGCGCCGAGCTTCATCACAACGCCGGATTTCGATCGCCAGTCGAGCCTGATCCCGCGGTCCTTCACCGCCGAAGTCACCATCGCGCCCGGCAGCATCGTGGGGCAGGGTTTTACCGGTGGCGGCGTTTTCACGCTGGTGACGCCCGATCTGAACTTCGGCGCGCGCGCCGGCGAGTCCGGAACCGCGCTGCCGCTTGATTTCTTTGCGTCGAGCGGTTTTTCCGCCTTTTCGCTGACGACCTTCACCAGCCGGCTGCTGCCGAACGTCTTCTCCAACGGCATCGCCGGCAATATCGCGCTGCTCGATACCGAAACGGCGACGGTCAAAGCCGGCGAAACGCTGCTGCTGACCCAGTCGCTGATCAACTCACTGCTTACCGACGGCGATGTCGATGCGGTCCGCAACCTTGCTACCGACGGCGACATCAAGGCTTTGCTGGGCACCGCCGTTCCGGTCGATGCCTGGGATCGCCGCGCCGTCGATCTGCGCCTCGCCGGCCTGACCGAGCTCAATGTCGCGGCTGGCGGCACCATCACGGCCAGCGACGGGGCGGTGCTGACCGCCTCCCGGCTGTTGAACGCCGGCACCATCCGGCTGCCTGGCGGCACCATCCGCCAGAATCTGACCCTTCCTGTCGCCTATCTCAGTTTGACCCGACCCGCCATCGCGGTATCGGGCCTGCCCGGCGATGACGGGCTGGCAACATTGTTCGGTGACCGCGATGCCAATGGCCTGTTCGATGAAAACGCGCCGAACGCGCTCCGCATTCGCGCCAGCGCCAGCGCCAACGCGCCGATCCTGTCCAACGCGGCGTTGACCACGGCCAATGGTTTCAACCGCCAGGTTTATTTCACGGCAGCGGTGGGCGCCGCCGACGGGATCGTCCTGACCGCCGGCAGCATCACCGATGTTTCGGGAACCAGCATTCGCAACCCGCGCGCCACTGCCCGTCCCGGCGGCGATCAGAAGATCGAGGGCCGTATCGTCAATGGCGGCACAATCGAGACTGTGGCGGCATTCATCAGCCCGGATCTCG
Source organism: Sandarakinorhabdus sp. (assembly GCF_031422795.1). Lineage (GTDB taxonomy): Bacteria > Pseudomonadota > Alphaproteobacteria > Sphingomonadales > Sphingomonadaceae > Sandarakinorhabdus. Next base: position 3,943 of record NZ_JANPML010000145.1, on the reverse strand, counting down.
TTTATGCGGAACAGCCGCTGTTCGGTGTCCCGCGCTTTGTCAATGAATCGGGCGGGCCGGTGACCGAACGGCGCAATGCCTTGCGCCTGACCGCAGCAGCCGGTGCCACGATCGATCTGCGCGGCGCCGCTGACCGTTACGACCTCGAAACCGCGCTCGGCATCTTCACCACAGCGCCGGTGTGGAGCGATGCCGGCGCGTTGACCCTGAACGGTGGCGGGACGATCGCGGGCAGCACGGTGCTGGCAAGCGGCGGCGCGGCGACCGCCGAAGGCGGTGCGTTGACATGGCTGAACCCGGTTCTGCGCCAGACCGACAGTGCCGGCCAGGCGGCTGATATTGTCGCTGCAGACCAGATCATGGCGGCCGGTTTCGATACGTTCACCGCGCTCAACCAGCTGACAACGCTGGGCGATGCCCGGCTCACGCTGGGGCGCGGCTTCTACCTGACGGCGCGGGCCTTTGATGGCGATGTGTCGACGTTGAATTCGTACCGCGCCAGCCTGGCAACAACCGGCGCGCTCGCCATTTCGGCACCCTATATCCAGCTCGAAAGTCCGCAGCAAAGCGTGCAGCCGTTCCCGGGTCTCCCCGGCGCCAGCGGCACGGTCACGCTCAACGCCGGCACGTTAGACATCATTGGCAGCATCTATGCCGACAGTTCGGTCAGCGCGCTGACGATCAACGCCACGGGTGATGTCCGGCTGACCGGCGTCCAGCCGGCGATCCTGGGCATCGTTGGCACCAGCGCACTGCCGGTGAGCAATTCGCTGACCGGGCAATTCGTCGTCACCGGCGACCTGACGATCACGGCCGCGCAGATCTATCCGACCACGGGAACTGGCTCGCTGCAGCAGGACATCAATGCGCTGCGGCTTGGCCAGACGCCGCTGGCCGCTCCCTATCTGCTCGCCTCCACCGGCACCGATGCAACGATCCGCCTTGGCCGGGCGGCAGGGCCAACCCCGGCGACGCCGTTCTCCGCTGGCGGCAATCTGCTCGTCCAGGCGGCCAATATCGAACAGCGTGGCGTGCTGCGGGTGCCGCTCGGTCGGTTGGTCCTTGGCAGCAATACGCCATTGGTCATCGGCACGAGCTTTGTGCCGGCGACCGTGCCGGCGACGCGATCGCTGTTGCTGGGTAACGACAGTATCACATCGGTCTCGGCCAATGGGCTGGTCATCCCCTATGGCACCACGACCGATCTGATCGAATATTTCTTCACGCCGACCAGCGATGGACGCCTGTTTGCACCGCCTGCCGGCGAACTTCGCCTGAGCGGTGACAGCGTTGCCGTCGATGCGGCGGCGTCAGTTGATGCCAGCGGCGGCGGCGATCTTTATGCCTATGAATTCGCCGCCGGCGTTGGCGGTTCGCGCGATGTGCTCAGCCGCTTCAACAGCGATCCGTTCAGCAGCAACAACGGCTTCCAGTTTCCCGACGGCCGCCAGGTCTATGCAATCGTGCCGTCGTTGTCGGCGGCTGGGGCAGCGCCGATCGATCCGATCTATTCGAGCGATTACGCGACGCTTTACGCTCCGTCCGATGCCGGCCGCCGTGTTTTTCTGGAGGCGGCGCCCGGTCTCGCCGCCGGCTGGTACACACTGTTGCCAGCGCGATATGCCCTGCTGACTGGCGGCCTGCGAGTTGTGGAGAATATCGGCGAAGGCCCGCCGGCGCTGGGCCAGTCGGCCGTTTTGCGCGATGGCAGCATCATCGTCGGCGGGCGTTACGGCATCGCTGGCACCCAGATCGAATCGTCGCAGCGTCGCACCTTCACAGTGCAGAGCCAGGCGACCTTCCGCAAATTCTCCAGCATCCAGCTGACTCCGGCGAGCGCGACGTTTGGCAACCTTGCCACGCGCGACGGGTTGGCGGTGCCACAGCTTCCCGCCGATGCGGCGCGGTTGGTGCTGGCGCCATTGACGGCGCTGGCCATCAACACCCGCTTCCTGACCGACCCGGCGCCAGGTGGCCGCGGATCGCAGGTCGACATCTCGGGCAACGATTTCGAAATCGTCGTGTCGGGCGCTCCCGATTCCCCCGCCGGCGTGGTGCGGCTGACCACGCGTGACTTCGCCAATCTGAACGCCGCCAGCCTGTTGATTGGCGGGCTGCGCCGCGACAATGTCGATGGCACGACGTCGATTCTGGCGTCGGCGCGCACGATCAGGGTTGCCAATGGTGCGGCCGATCCGCTGACGGCGCCGGAAATATTGCTCGCCGTCGATGGTGTCGGTTCGGCCATCACCATCGCCGATGGCTCGGTCATCCGGGCGACCGGCAACCTCGTCGATCCGCGCACTGGCGACTATATCATCACCGCTGCCGAAGCGACCGGCCAGACCGGCATCGGCGGCCTGGTGCGCGTGGCCAACGGCGCTGAACGCCGGCTATCGCGACCCGGGGATCTGGCGCTGGCCAACAGCCTTGAAGACAGCATCATCTCGATCGGCGAAAGCACTTTGTCGGGGCAATCGATCCTGCTGGATGGCAGCCGCGACCTTGTCATCACGGATGATCCGTTGACCCAATCACGGCCGCTGATCACCGCTTCCAGCCTCGTTCTCGGCGGCGACGATGTCTTTTTCACCAGTGCGCCCTCCGGCTATCGCGGGCTTGTCATCACGCCAGAACTGGAAACGCAGTTCGCGGCCGCCCAAAGGCTGACGATCGTCACGAAAAGCATCATCGGCTTTGCAGCCGGGACCCACAGCTTCAACGATCTCGTCATCGATGCGCGTGGCATCCGGCCCTATGGTCAGGCGACAACGCCGCCGCCCTTCCCTCGTGACGACCAGTTCGATGTGGCAGTTGCCGATCCGGCAGCGCCGATTGCAGTTACCCTCAACACCCGCCAGTTCAGCTATTCAAACAGCGATCTGGCGCGCACGCCGTGCGGTGGCGTCGCCACAATTGCGGCGTGCGGCAGTTCCGGCAACACGCTGACCATCAACGCCACCGCCATCAATCTGGGTTCGGGGTCGATGGGCATCTTCGGTTTCGACGAGAGCGTGCGGCTCGTGGCGAGCGCGGGCATCTTTGCCGAAGGGGTCGGCACGCTCGACGTCGGTATCGCCGATCTGCGCGTTTCAACGCCGTTCTTCGGTGATCGGGCACTGGTTGCTGATCCGCGCAGCACCACGCTCCAGCCTTCACTGACCGTCTTTACCTCGGCGCGGGTGCTGCTCGACGGGCCGGGCGCTGCGCCTGCAACGGCGGCGGCAGCGCCCGGATCGACCCTGGCGTTCGGGACCAGCGAACGGCCGATCGAATCGTTCAGCGCCAATGGCCTCACGCTGCGCGCGACGGCCGGCATATTGGATGTGCGGGCCACCGGCGACATCGTCGCAACCGGCACCACCGTGCTGGCCACGCCCGGCTTTGCCAAGCTGTTCGGCGATGCCGCTGACCAGGTTTCGGTCGCGGCACCGGGCGGCACGCTCAGCCTGGTCTCGGCTGCCGGCAACATCGCTCTGGGCAGCGGCGTCACGCTGTCGATCGGTGGCGGCAACGGCAACGCCGGCACGCTGCAGCTGTCGGCTGCCCGCGGCGGCGTGACACTTCCCGGCACGATCGATGCAACGGCGCCCGGCGGCAAGGCGTCGCTGGCATTCGACAGCGGCACCACCGGGTTTGATCTGTCGGGCTTTGTCGCCGGCCAGGGCCGGGCCTTTACCGGCGATGTCCGCATTCGCACCGGTATCGGCAACCTTGTGCTCGCGTTCGGCCAGACACTCGCTGCCAATCAGTTGCGGCTGACCGCCGACAGCGGCCGGGTGGAGATTGCTGGCACGATCGATACATCCGGGATCAATGGCGGCAAGATCGGCCTGTACGGCACCAGCGGGGTAACGCTGGCGGCCACTGCGCTGCTTGATGCCAGTGCCGATGGCTATGCGGCGAACGACACGCGCGCCGCGACCGGCGGCACCATCGAGAT
>NZ_JANPML010000144.1:0-3143 GCF_031422795.1 Sandarakinorhabdus sp. | reverse complement strand
GATACAGGCCGATGAGGCGCTGCGCTTCGGCAGCATTCTCCGGTTCCCAAGTGAAATCGGTAAATTCAGTCACCGGATAAACTCCACACGGCTGCATTTGTCGCCGTCAAAACTGTAGACGCTCATCACCTCGAACGGCTCGCCGACGCTGGTGCGCCACACGTTCTCGTGCAGCACGGCGAACGGCCCCAGTTCATAACCGGTAATGATTTCGGCGCGGTTTTCGGGGAATTGGGCAAACATCGCCTTCAAACCGGAACGCACGCCTTCCTTGCCCTCGCGCAACGCCGCGCCGCGATAGCCGGCTTCCACCGCATCGTCGGTCATCAGCGCCACATAGGCATCGGCGTCTTGCGCGTTGTAATGCGCAATCATCGCCTGCGCGATGGCAAGCCGGCTCATCGCGGCCGGCGGCTGGCAGACCAGCGCACAAAACCCGCCGTCCACAGCGTGGCGCCCAGCGCCACCAGCGGCATCCCGGCGCCTTCACCCAGCAGCTGCGCGGCGGCAAACCCTGTTGCGGCGATGGCGGCGGCGCCAGCCACGGCCACAGCCCATGTCGTTGCATCGGTTTTCATCGATCAACCTCACCAAAAACAATGTCCAGCGAACCCAGGATCGCCGGTGCATCGGCCAGCATATGGCCCTTGCACAGGAAATCCATCGCCTGCAGGTGCGCCATGCCGGTGGCGCGGATATGGCAGCGCCACGGCTTGTTGGTGCCATCGGCCACCATATAGATGCCAAATTCGCCCTTGGGGCTTTCGGTCGCCACATAGGCTTCGCCGGCCGGCACGTGCAGGCCTTCGGTGTACAGCTTGAAATGGTGGATCAGCGCTTCCATCGAACGCTTCATCTCGCCGCGCGATGGCGGTGCCACCTTGCGGTTGTCAGTGATGTGGCTGCCCGCCGGCATGTCGCGCACGCACTGCTTGATGATCTTCAGGCTCTCGCGCATTTCCTGCATCCGCACCATGAAACGCGCATAGCAGTCGCCGTCGTTCGACACCGGCACGTCGAAATCCATCAGGTGATAGGCGTCATACGGCTGGCTCTTGCGGATATCCCAGGCCACGCCGGATGCGCGGATGCACGGGCCGGTGAAGCCCCAGCCGATCGCCTCGTCCTTGGAAATGATGCCAACATCAACATTGCGCTGCTTGAAGATGCGATTGTCGGCCACCAGGCCCTGAAACTCATCGAGCAGACGCGGGAAGCCTTCACACCAGGCGCCAATATCCTCCAGCAGCCCCGCTGGCAGATCCTGATGCACGCCGCCCGGGCGGAACCAGGCCGCGTGGAAACGCGCGCCCGACACCCGCTCGTAAAACTCCATCAGCTTTTCGCGCTCTTCGAACAGCCACAGCATCGGCGTCATCGCGCCGACGTCCATCGCGTGCGCGGTGGTGTTGAGAATGTGATTGAGAATGCGCGTGATTTCCGCAAACATCGTGCGGATATACTTCGCCCGCAGCGGCACCTCGATGCCGGCCAGTTTCTCGATGGCCAGCACATAACTGTGCTCCATGCACATCGGCGACACGTAATCGAGGCGGTCCATATAGGGCAGCGCCTGCAGATAGGTCTTGTATTCGATCAGCTTTTCGGTGCCGCGGTGCAGCAGGCCGATGTGCGGATCGCAGCGTTCGATGATCTCGCCGTCCAGCTCCATCACCAGGCGCAACACGCCGTGCGCCGCCGGGTGCTGCGGCCCGAAATTGATCATGTAGTTCTGGATTTCGTTGCCGTCCTTGGCCGGCAGCACATCCGTCGTGTCGTCGGCCGTCCACGCGGCGCCAGCGTTGCCCAAGCTGCTCATGGCTTGCTCGCCTTTTCGTCACCGGGCAGCACATAATCCGTGCCTTCCCATGGGCTGAGGAAATCAAAGCTGCGGAAATCCTGCGCCAGCCGCACTGGCTCATAGACCACCCGCTTATGCTCTTCCGACCAGCGCAGCTCGACATGGCCCGACAGCGGGAAATCCTTGCGGAACGGATGGCCTTCAAAACCATAGTCGGTCAGGATGCGGCGCATGTCGGGGTTGCCGGCGAACATCACGCCATAACAATCCCAGGTCTCGCGCTCATACCAGCCGGCGTTGGGAAACAGATCGGTCAACGACGGCACCGGCGCACGGCCATCGGTGGAAACCTTCACGCGCAGCCGCAGATTATGCGCCATCGACAGCAAGTGGACGACAATCTCGAAGCGTTCTGCCCGGTCCGGATAATCGGCGCCGCAAATGTCGGTGAGCTGGTTGAACTTCAGATCTTCGGCATCGCGCAGCGCGGCAATCACCGTCACCAGCGCAGCGCACTGCACCACGACGGTGGTTTCACCAGCGTGTTCAGCGATGTCGATCAGCGCCGGGCCCAGCAGCTCGCCCAGCCGCGCCGCAAGGCCGCTGTGCGTGGCCATCACCGGCCAGCTGTGCTTGCCCAATTCAGGAGCAACGATTGTCATAAATCAGCGCTCGAACACGCCCACCCGGCGGATTTTCCGCTGGAGGGCCAGGATGCCGTAAAGCAAGGCTTCCGCGGTGGGCGGGCAGCCGGGCACATAAATGTCCACCGGCACAATGCGATCGCAGCCACGCACCACCGAATAACTATAATGATAATAGCCGCCGCCATTGGCGCAGCTGCCCATGGAAATCACATAGCGCGGCTCAGCCATCTGATCATACACACGGCGCAGCGCCGGGGCCATCTTGTTGCACAGCGTGCCGGCCACGATCATCACGTCGCTCTGGCGCGGTGAGGCGCGCGGCGCGATGCCGAACCGTTCCATGTCGTACCGCGGCATGTTGGTGTGCATCATCTCGACCGCGCAGCAGGCCAGGCCAAAGGTCATCCACCACAGGCTGCCGGTGCGGGCCCAGTGGAACAGGTCTTCGGTCGAGGTGACCAGAAAGCCCTTGTCTGCCACTTCCTGGCTCACATCGCCCAGGAACAGGTCGCGGTTGGTTTCCGGCAGCGCGATTGCGCCGTTTTGAGGCACGATCACTCCCACTCCAACGCTCCCACTTTCCAGGCATAGATCAGGCCAATGCCCAGTTCGCCAAGGAATTCCATCATAGCCCACCATGCCGCTTCGCCGCCCCAGTGCAGGCTGACCGCCCACGGGAACAGGAAGGCCGCTTC
>NZ_JANPML010000143.1:0-4009 GCF_031422795.1 Sandarakinorhabdus sp. | reverse complement strand
GGCGCGCGCCGCGGCTGGGGGCCGGGGGGGGGCGCCTGCGCGGCCCGGCCCACCCCCCCCCGCCCCCCGCGCGCGCCAGGGCCCGCGAGTCGACCCTCTCCCCAACTGGGAGAGGGGGATAGCCTCACTCCACCGTGACGGATTTCGCCAGGTTGCGCGGCTGATCGACATCCGTGCCCTTGGCCAGGGCGACGTGATAGGCCAGCAGCTGCACCGGAATGGCGCTGACCAGAGGGCTGATGAACGGATCGACACTGGGCAGGGTGATGCTGGCGGCCGTGCCCTGACCTTGGGCAGCGATACCTTCGGCATCCGACAGCAGCACCACCTGGCCGCCGCGCGCCATCACTTCCTGCATGTTGGACACGGTCTTTTCAAAACGTGGCCCGCTGGGCGCGATGACGATCACCGGCACATGTTCATCGATCAACGCGATGGGGCCGTGTTTCAGCTCGCCGGCGGCATAGCCTTCGGCGTGGATATAGCTGATTTCCTTCAGCTTCAGCGCGCCTTCCAGCGCCATCGGATAATCCGGGCCGCGGCCGATATAAAGAATGTCACGCGCCTTGGCCAATTGCGGCGCCAACGCGCTGATGGCATCTTCGGACTTCAGTGCGGCGTTCATGGCGGCGGGCACTTCGGTGAGCAGGTGGACAAGGCGGGCTTCTTCGGCGGCGTCAACGCGGCCCTTGGCCTTGCCCAGCGCGATGGCAAAGGCCGCCAGCACCGACAATTGGCAGGTGAAGGCCTTGGTCGAAGCCACACCCACTTCCGGGCCGGCGTGGGTGGGCAGCAGCAACTGCGTCTCGCGTGCCATCGTCGAGGTGGCGACGTTGACGACAGCGGCCACCATCTGGCCGCCCGCCAACGCGTGGCGCAGCGCCGCCAGCGTGTCGGCGGTTTCGCCGGATTGGCTGATGAACAGGCACAGGCCGCCTTCTTCGTACACCGGATCGCGATACCGATATTCCGACGCATTCTCGATGCTCACCGGCACGCGCGCGAGCTGTTCAAGCCAGTAACTGGCGACATGGCCGGCGAGCAGCGCCGTGCCGCAGGCGACGATCTGCACGCGTTTCACAGCGGCCAGATCGAAGGGCAGGCCGGGAAGAGCGACGGTTTCGGCGAGCGGATCAAGATAGGCGCCCAGTGTTTGCGCCACCACGATCGGCTGTTCGTGGATTTCCTTCTCCATGTAATGGCGGTGGTTGCCCTTTTCGATCACCGCCGCGCTGGCCGATGACGTGATGAAGGCGCGTTCCACCGGCTGGTCACTGGCGTCGAACATGGCGACGCTGTCGGCCGTCAACCGCACCCAGTCGCCTTCTTCCAGATAGGCGATGCGGTTGGTGAACGGGGCCAGGCCGAGCGCGTCGGAACCCAGGAACATCTCACCCTGACCCATGCCGACGACCAGCGGCGAGCCGCGCCGCGCGCCATAGATGACGCCGGGGTGATTGCGGAACAGCATCGCAAAGCTGAAGGCACCGTGCAGCCGTTTGAGCGTGTGCGCTACCGCGTCATCGGGTGAGGCACCGCCCGCCAGCGCCAGTTCGAGCAGATGGGCGACGACTTCGGTATCGGTATCGCTCGAAAGGGTGCGGCCCGCCTTTAGCACCTCTTGGCGCAGCGGCTTGAAATTCTCGATGATGCCGTTGTGGACCAGGCAGACATTTTCGGTGGCGTGCGGGTGGGCGTTGTCGCGGGTTGGCGCGCCGTGCGTTGCCCAGCGGGTGTGGGCGATGCCGATGCTGCCGGGCAGGGGGCTCAGAGCCAGTTCGCGGGCGAGATTGACCAGTTTGCCGGGCGCGCGACGACGGTCCATGATTCCATCGTGGATCGTTGCAATGCCGGCGCTGTCATAACCGCGATATTCCAGCCGGCGCAGGCCATCGACCAGCCGGTCCGCCACTGCTTCGCCGGACACGATGCCGATGATGCCACACATGTTATTTGCCCTTCTTCGCGTGGCTGATTGCGCGGAAGCGCGCAGCCCAGCCGGCCTTTTCGGTCTGCGCTGGCCGCGCCAGCGCCAGCGCATCACCACTCACATCGCGGGTGACGGTGCTGCCGGCGGCCACGATGGCGCCATCACCGATACGAACCGGAGCAACCAGTGCGCTGTTCGATCCGATGAAGGCGCCAGCGCCGATCACCGTCTGATATTTGAAGAAGCCATCATAGTTGCAGGTGATGGTGCCGGCGCCGATATTGGCCTTGGCGCCCACCGTCACGTCGCCCAGATAGGTGAGGTGATTGGCCTTGGCGCCGTCGCCCAGCACGGCCTTCTTGGTTTCGACGAAATTGCCGATCCTGGCATTGGCCCCCAGCACCGTGCCGGGCCGTAGGCGGGCGAACGGGCCGATCTCGCAGCCTTCGCCGATGGTCGCGCCTTCGATATGGCTGTGGGCGCGTATGCGGGCACCGCTGGCGATTCTCACGCCGGGGCCGAACACCACAAAGGGTTCGATTTCGACATCGGCGGCAATTTCGGTGTCGGCGGCGAAGAACACGGTTTCGGGCGCCTGCATCGATACGCCGGCGGCCATCAGTTCGGCGCGGCGGCGGTTCTGGAAAATCGCTTCAAGCCCGGCCAGTTCGGCGCGGCTGTTGGCCCCGGCAACGTCGTCGGCGGCAGTCTCGATCACCACGCAGGCCCGGCCATCGCCCAGCGCCAGGCCCACAACGTCGGGCAGATAATATTCCTGCGCCGCATTGTTGTTGGTGACGCGGTCCAGCAGCGGGAACAGATCGGCGGCGCGCACCGCCATCAGGCCCGAATTGCACAGGGTTTCGGCGCGCTCGGCCGGGCAAGCGTCCTTGTATTCCACCATTTTCCGGATCGCGCCGGCTTTGGCAATGATGCGGCCATAGGCACCGGGTTCGGCCGGCCGGAAGCCCAGCACCGCCACCGCGACATCATCGGCCAGCGCATCGAGCAGCCGCTGCATGGTCGCAGCCGGCACCAGCGGCGCGTCGCCATACAGCACCAGCACCTTGCCATCGAAACCACTCAACACCGCTCGGGCCTGCAGCACGGCATGGCCAGTGCCATGCTGCGGCTGCTGCACGACAACATCGGCCCCAAGGCGGGAATGGCCGGCCACTTCGGTTTCGACCTGTTCCTTGAGCGCCCCGACCACGACCACGGTGCGGGCCGGCTGCAAGGTGGCGAGGCTGTCGGTGAGATGGCGCAACATCGGTTTGCCAGCGATGGCATGCAACACCTTGTGGCGGGCCGATTTCATGCGGGTGCCCATGCCGGCGGCAAGGATGATGGCAGCAAAGGGGGCAGGGGTCATCACATGCCCAGCCCTGCCACAAGCTGTCTGGGTTGAAAAGTGTGGGGGTTGAAAAGTGCCGGCGCCGGGCGCAACGCCTGTCGCAGAACTGCAATATTCCGGGTGCATGGCAAATCCTTCGTGACACTTCCCCGTTCCATCCTGTTTGATCTCGACGGCACACTTGTCGATACCGCGCCCGATCTGGCGGCGGCGATGAACCATGTGCTGGCGCTGTGCGGCCGGCCGGCCTTGCCGGTGGACGCTGTGCGCCATCTGGTGGGCCATGGCGCACGTGCGCTGATCACGCGCGGGCTGGCGGCCACCGGCGATCCGGCGCCGCATCTGGTGGAACAGCATTTCCCGGATTTTCTCGAATTTTATGCCGCCAACATCGCCAATGATTCGCGCCCCTTCGATGGCGTCGAAGCAGCGCTGGATGCGCTGGCAGAGGCTGGCTGTGTCGCGTCGATCTGCACCAACAAGCCCACCCATCTGGCCGCAGCCCTGGTTGATGCTTTGGGTTGGCGGGGGCGCTTTGCTGCCATCATCGGCGCGACCAGCGTGCCCAGGCCCAAGCCCGATGCTGGCCATGTGTTTGCCACGCTGGCTGCGGCCGGCGGCGCGGCAGACGATGCGGCATTCGTGGGCGATTCCGCCACCGATGTGGGCGCCGCGCGCAATGCCGGCCTGCCGATCGTGCTGGTCAGCTTTGGCTATACCGATCA
>NZ_JANPML010000142.1:0-16696 GCF_031422795.1 Sandarakinorhabdus sp. | reverse complement strand
GTCGGTGCCGTGGTTGGCGATCCGGTGCAGGGCCAGGCGCTGGTGGCGCAAAGCGGCAAATGGGGCGGCTGGGCGGTGATGATCACCATGCCGTTGCTGGGGGCGATGGTGGATCGGCTGGGGCCGCGCAAGCCGCTGCTGGCACTGGTGGTGCTGGCCATGGTGGCGATCACCACCAGCCTGTGGTGGGTGAAGCCGGCGGCAGCGGGGGACGGCCTGGGCATCATGTGGGTGGTCTTTGCCGGTGCGGCCATGTCGTGGCTGTTTGCCGCGCATGAAACGCTGCACAACGCGCTGCTGGTGCCGGCGGCTGGCCATGCTGGCGTGGCGCGCGCCAGTGGGCTTGGGCTGGCTGGCGGCAATGCCATGAGCGTGGGCCTGCTATTGCTGGTGCTGCTGGCCTTTGCCTTGCCCGGCACGGTGGATTGGCCGTTCCTGCCAGCCGCGCCGTTGCTGGGGCTGGATCCGGCACTGGGCGAACCCGCCCGCATTGCCGGGCCGATCGTGGGCGCGCTGATGCTGGTGGGCAGTATCCCGCTGTTTCGCGCTGTGCCGGATGCGCCGCGCACCCGCGCCACGCTGGGGGCGGCGTTCGTGGGCGGCGCCAGCGATCTGTGGCGGCTGCTGCGCGATGTGCGCGGCAGTGCCAACCCGCTGCTTTTTCTGCTGGCACGGATGCTCTTCACCGATGGCCTCACCGCGATTTTGCTGTTTGGCGGTGTGTTTGCGTCGGGCACCATGGGCTGGGGCACCTTGCCGATGCTGGGCTATGGCATCGTGCTCAGCTGTGCGGCGGTAATGGGCGGGCTGCTGGCGCCGCGCCTTGATGGCTGGCTGGGCCCGCGCTTTGCGCTGATGCTGGAATTGCTGCTGCTGATCCTTTTGCAGGCGCTGGTGCTTGGGATGGGCCGGGATCGCATCCTGTTCCAGCCCGCATCACCTGCGCCGCTGTGGGATGGGCCGATGTTCACCACCCTGCCCGAACTGGTGTTCCTGGGGCTGGGCTGCGGTCTCGCCATCACCGTCACCTCCGCCTATGCCTCGTCCCGCACCTTGCTCACGCGGCTGGTGCCGCCCGATCGGCTGGGCGCCTATTTCGGGCTTTATGCGTTGTCGGGCGCGGCCACGATGTGGCTGGGGCCATTATTGGTGGAGATCGCCACGCGCGAAGGCGGCACGCAGGCGGCGGGCTTCATTCCGGTGATAGGCCTGCTGGCGGTGGGGCTGATAATATTGTTGTTCGTGAAGGGCGGCGGTGCGTCGAAATGGCAACAAGCACAGGGGGAAACGGGAAATGGCAATGAAAATTGAACTTATGGCGGTGTCAGCTCTGTTGGCCACAGCCGTTTTCGGCGGGCCACTGGCCGCTGCCGAACCGGGCATTGGCGTCTGGGCTGCAGCCGACGATCCTGTTGCTGCAAAGCTGATCGAACTGGAACGGCAGTGGGCCACCCACGCCTGCGTGCCCAACGACGTCCTGCAGACGCTGCTCGCCGAGGATTTCGTGGGCACCAGCCCTGGCGGCGACATCTATACCAAGGCTGAGGGGTGGGCCAAACCCGGGGCGGCGCACTCTGCGCCAAGGGCCCGGGACTGCAAGTTGCTGAGCGCCAAAGTGCGCTATTACGGGCCGGACGTGGCAGTGATCTACGGCAAGGAAAGCGCCATCGAAACTGGCGCTGACGGCAAGGACAAGCCAAGGACCGTGGTGTGGACCGACACCTTGCTGCGGCGAGGTGGCCGATGGCAGATCATTGCCGTGCAGGACATGGTCATGCCGGAAAAGCAGACTGACACAACCGACAAGTGAGGCAGCCTAACCCTCGATTTTCTCGCGGGTATAGGTGCCCCACATCTGGCCGCGCAGGATGTAACCGGATTTGCCGTCCTTGCTCACCCGGCACCAGATATCCTCGCACAGGGTGATGTTGACCACCGCGTTGGGGGCCACCCGCCAGGCGATGCGGCTTTTCATGTCGGGCGCAACATACAGCAGGCGCTGTTGATCGCGCACCAGCCCGGTGCGCCTTCCGGTGAGCAGCGCCTTGTTCATCCAGCCGATGGTGCCATCCGGGTCGCGCACCTGCCGCCAGATCTCATATTCCTTCAATATCTCCATCGGCAGGCCAACGCGCTTGTATTCCCACAGAATGGGAAAGCGTTCGCCCGGGCCGGAGCGCATCATGGCGCTGCCGCCCTTGACCGAGACAAAGCGCGGTTTCGGCAGATCGGTGGTGCCGTCGGCAAACTCTGCCGCGCCAGCGGCGGTGGCGACCACGGCGAGTGCAACAAGAAACAGGAGTTTTGGCGTCTTCTTCATGGGCCTTCCTCTTGACCGTTTGGCCGTTGCCGCGCAAGCCTTGCCACATCGTATCGACCCGGATTTCGGACCTGTTCATGCCCAACAAACCTCGCCCCAAGGTCATCGTCACCCGCCGCCTGCCGCAGGCGGTGGAAACCCGCATGGCTGAACTGTTCGATGTCGAACTGAACCTGACCGATACCGCGATGACGCAAGCGGAGCTGTGCGACGCCGCCCGCCGCTGCGATGTGCTGGTGCCGACCGTAACCGATCATGTTGATGCGGCGGTGTTTGCCGCCGCTGCTGAAGGGGGCCGGCTGAAACTCTGCGCCAATTTCGGCGTGGGTGTCGATCATATCGATCTGCACGCCGCCCACGCGGCCTCGGTGATCGTGACCAACACGCCGGGCGTGCTGACCGAGGACACTGCCGATATGGTGATGGCGCTGATCCTCGCCGTGCCGCGCCGACTGGGTGCCGGTGAAAAACTGGTGCGCGCCGGTGAATGGGCCGGCTGGTCGCCCACGGGCATGCTGGGCCACCGCATCACCGGCAAACGGCTGGGCATCATCGGCATGGGCCGCATCGGCAGCGCCGTGGCCCGCCGCGCCCGCGCCTTTGGCCTGACCGTGCATTATCACAACCGCCACCGCCTGCCGGCCAGCGTGGAAGCCGAGATGGAGGCGACCTGGTGGGCCGATCTGGATGCCATGCTGGCGCGGGTGGACATCATCACCATCAACTGCCCGCACACGCCCGATACGCACCATCTGATCGACGCGCGCCGTTTCGGCCTGATGCAGAAGAGCGCCTATCTGATCAACGCCGCGCGCGGTGAGATCGTCGATGAAAATGCCCTGTCCGAAGCGCTGGCCAGCGGCCAGATTGCCGGCGCGGGGCTGGACGTGTTCGAACATGAACCCGCCGTCGATCCGCGCCTGCTCAAGATGACCAATGTCGTGCTGCTGCCGCACATGGGCAGCGCCACCTTTGAAGGGCGCCAGGCGATGGGCGAAAAGGTGATCGCCAATATCCGGGTGTGGGTGGATGGACACCGGCCGCCAGATATTGTGCTTGAGGGATGGGCCTGACCCCTCCCCTCCCGCAAGCGGTAGGGCCTGCCGGTGATCAAGAAGGTCTAGGCTGCCCACAACCAAGGGAGCCACACCATGAAAGCCATCCGCCTTCGCCACCCCGCCGGCATCGACAATCTGCGCCATGAAGACATGGCCGAACCCGGCGCACCCGGCCCCGGCCAGATCAAGGTGCGGCTGCGCGCGAGCAGCCTGAATTATCATGATTATATCGTCGTGGTGGGCGGCATTCCTACCCCCGATGGCCGCATCCCGATGAGCGATGGCGCCGGCGACGTGCTGGCCGTGGGCGAAGGCGTGACGGAATTCCGCCCCGGCGATATGGTGGTGTCCACCTTCTTCCCGACCTGGCTTGATGGCCGGCCCAACATGGCAGGCTTTGCCGGCGTGCCGGGCGATGGCGCCGATGGCTATGCTGTCGAAGAAGTGATCGCGCCGGCCACCAGCTTTACCCACGCGCCGTTCGGATACAGCCACGCCGAAGCCGCCACCCTCACCTGCGCCGGCCTCACCGCCTGGCGGGCGCTGGTGCCGGAAGGCAATCTGAAGGCCGGCGATGTCGTGTTGGTGCAGGGCACCGGCGGCGTTTCCATCTTTGCGCTGCAATTTGCGAAAGCGATGGGCGCGACCGTGATCGCCACCAGTTCGAGCGACGAAAAACTGGCGCGGCTCCAGGCGATGGGCGCCGATCACCTGATCAACTACAAATCCACCCCCGGCTGG
This sequence comes from Sandarakinorhabdus sp., assembly GCF_031422795.1. Classification (GTDB taxonomy): domain Bacteria; phylum Pseudomonadota; class Alphaproteobacteria; order Sphingomonadales; family Sphingomonadaceae; genus Sandarakinorhabdus. Next base: position 12,577 of record NZ_JANPML010000142.1, on the reverse strand, counting down.
GGTGCCGAAGCCATGAAGCTGACGCAAGGCCGCGGCGTCGATCACATCGTCGAAATCGGCGGCGCCGGCACCATGCCCGAATCGATCATCGCCTGCGCCGTGGGCGGCCATATCAGCCTGATCGGCGTGCTGGCGGGCTTTGCCGGGCCGATCCCCACCGTGCAACTGATGGCCAAACAGATCCGCCTGATCGGCATCACGGTGGGCACAAGGCGCCAACAGCAGGACATGATCCGCGCCATCAACCAGAACGGCATCCGCCCGGTGATCGATACGCACTTCCCGCTGGCCGAACTGGGCGCGGCCTTCCGTCACCAGGAATCGGGCAAGCATTTCGGCAAGATTTGCGTGGATATCTGAAGGGATTGCCTCCGGCGGGGAGGGTCGCAGACCCTGCACACGTTGGTTTTCTGGCAGCCCTAACGCCAAATGCGCAATCCAGCGCCGCAGGCATTGAATAATAGCCTGCGGCGCTATCCTCCCGGCATCAGCAACGGCCAAAAACGAAAGCGGGTGCAGGGGCTCAGCCCCTGCCCGCCGGAGGCATTTCCTTCTCCCGCCCCTGCAACATCCTGTGCACGCGGCGCGAACTGGCCAGCAGAAGGAGTATTCCCCATGCGCTTTGCCCTGCTTGCCCTTGCCGCCAGTCTTGCCGCCCCGGCGCTCGCCGCTGATGTTGCCCACCCCACGGTGATCGAATTGTTCCAAAGCCAGGGCTGTTCGTCTTGCCCGCCGGCCAACGCCAATGTGATGGCGCTGGCGGATCGGCCCGATCTGTTGGTGCTCAGCTTTGGCGTCACCTATTGGGATCAGCTGGGCTGGAAAGACCGCTTTGCCCGGCCCGAATTCACCCGCCGCCAGTATGATTACAAGGATGGCCTGCGCCACGACAATGTGTGGACGCCGCAAACCGTCATCAACGGCCGCGTGGACGTGACCGGCGTGCGCGCTGCTGAATTGGCCCAGGCTGTGAAGGCTGGCGACCGTGGCACGGCTGGCCCCGCCGTCTCCGCCACCAACGCGCGCATCGAGGTCGCAGCCGGCACCGGCGTCGGCGATGTCTGGCTGGTGCGCTACAATCCCAACATCGTGCAGGTGCCGATCAAGGCCGGCGAAAACGGTGGCCGCACGCTGCCGCACCGCAACGTCGTGACCGGGCTGGTGCGCCTCGGCCTGTGGTCAGGCAGCGCTGCTGGGTTTGCGCGGCCCGCGCCGGTGGCTGGGCTGTCAGAGGCGGTGCTGGTGCAGCGGCCGGGCGGTGGCGCTGTGCTGGCGGCGTTGCGGTTGAAGTGAAGATGCCTCCGGCGGGCAGGGGCTGAGCCCCTGCACCCGCTTTCGATTTTGGCCTGTGCTGATGCCGGGAGGATAGCGCCGCAGGCCATTATTCAATGCCTGCGGCGCTCGTTTGCGCCTTTGGAGTGAAGGTTGCCCGAAAACCAACGGGTGCAGGGTCTGCGACCCTGCCCGCCGGAGGCCCTCTTTCCCTTTACCCTCAAGCCCCGGTGAGAATCCGGTCCACGAGCTGCTTCACCGTCGGGATGAAGCGATTCGAATAATAGGGATCGCTGGCGAAGCGGTAGGCGCTGTGGCCGGCGAACGCGAGATTGGCGTCGGGGTCGCCGCCGTGGGCGATATCCTGCAGGGTTTTCTGGATGCAGAAACTGCGCGGATCGGCCAGACGCCCGGTGCTGTTGGTGTCGGTGTCTTTCCAGGCCGAAAAGCCGCAGTGGGACAGGCAGCCCATGCAATCGGCCTGATCCTTGCGGATGGTGCCGCGTTCGGGCGGGGTCACGAACACCAATGTGTTGTCCGGTGTTTTCAGCGCCTCGGTAAAGCCGGCGCCATGCCATTCGCGCGCGTGCAGAAGATCGCCGCCGGTAACGAAATAGCGTTTGGTGCCGACGCCCACATCAAGTGCGAACTGGTGATCGCCGGTGGCCGTGGTGGAAAAGGCGATCTGGCGTTCGCTGCGGGCTTCGAGGCCGCGCAGGTAGGGGTTGCGGATGGCAGAGGAATAGAATCCGGTCGGCGAGAATTTGTGCAGCAGGATGTCGCCCTCGGCCAGATTGAACAGGCGCTGTTTCCACGCATCGGGAATCGGGCTTTCCTGGGTGAGCAGCGGGCGGGTGCCGAATTGGAAGACGATCTGGCCCAGTTCGGGATTGTCGAGCCAGTTGGCCCATTCATCCAGCCGCCAGACGCCGCCAGCCATGATGATCGGCACCGATTCGGGCACGCCCAGTTCGCGCATGGTGGCGCGCAGTTCGGCAACGCGCGGATAGGGATCTTGCGGCACGCGCGGGTCTTCGGCGTTCGAAAGCCCGTTGTGGCCGCCGGCCAGCCACGGATCTTCATACACCACCGCGCCCAACCACTCGGCGGCCTTGGAGTAGGCGCGTTTCCACAGCGCCCGGAAGGCGCGGGCCGAACTGATGATCGGATAATAATGCACGCCATATTGCGCCGCGATTTCGGACAATTTGTAGGGCATGCCGGCGCCGCAGGTGACACCATTGACCAGGCCCTTGGTGCGTTCCAGCACGCCGTGCAGCACACGCTGGGCGCCGCCCATTTCCCACAACACGTTGATGTTGATGCCGCCGATGCCGCGCTTCAGTTCCGGCGCAGCAATGTCATAGGCGCGCTGCACCTGGGCAACGCCGCCTTCGATGGCAAAATCCACCAGTTCTTCATGGCGGTCGCGGCGGGTGGCGGCGCGATAGATCTGCGGGATGATGAGGCCATCAACGTCATAGCTGTCGGCGTTTACGGCAGAGACGGTGCCGACGCCGCCGGCCAGCGCCCAGGCACCTGAAGAGGCATGGTTGGTGGCGGAAACACCCTTGCCGCCTTCCACCAGCGGCCACACTTCGCGGCCACCCATTTTCAGCGTTCTTACACCGGTAAAAATTGCCATAGCTCGCATCACCTCGGCGGGCGCCCCGTGGCCAGCCAACGCCCTCTTGCGGCAATCATACGGCAAAGCGCAAGCAAGCGCACGCAAATGCGCCGAATGGCAGCACTTTGCCCCCCCCCGCTTTGCCCCGGCGCTGTGATCGGGCAAGGGCTTGCCCTATGGCCGAATCAAGCGTTTCCGATCCCACCACCATCCGCCGGCTTTATGGCCGCAGGCAGGGCCACACCTTGCGCCAGGGCCAGGCGGCGCTGTTTGCCGATCTGTTGCCGCGCATCGCGGTGCCCGCCGAAGGGCCGATCACCGCGCCAGCGCTGTTTGGCGATGAGCGCCCGCTGTGGCTGGAAATCGGCTTTGGCCGCGGCGAGCACATGGCCGGGCAAGCCGCGATGCACCCGGATGTGGGGCTGATCGGCGCCGAACCCTTTGTGGATGGCGTGGTTGGCGCGCTGATCGCGGTGCGCGACGGCGGCATCGCCAACGTGCGTATCTATCACGGCGATGCGCTGGATGTGCTGGATCGGCTGCCCGAAGCCAGCATCGATCGGCTGTTCCTGCTTCACCCCGATCCCTGGCCCAAGGCCCGCCATGCCAAGCGCCGTTTCATGAATCCCGGCCCGATCGCCGCCATCGCCCGCGTGCTGAAACCGGGCGGCGAATTCCGTTTTGGCACTGATCACCCGGTCTATTGCCGTTGGGCGCTGATGCAGATGGGCAAGCGCAGCGATTTCCGCTGGTTGGGCGACACGGCGGCGGATTTTCTGACCCGCCCCGCCGATTGGCCGCAAACGCGTTATGAAACCAAGGCGCGCCGGCTGGGCCACGAGGTGTGGTATTTCCGCTGGCAGCGTCTGTGAGCCTGGCTGTGACGCAAGCGACCATTGACCACGCCGCGTCAAATCGCCTAGGCCGGCGAGGTGAGCCAATATCTCGAATTTGAAAAGCCGATTGCCCAGATCGCCCAGCGTGCGACCGATTATCGTGCGGCCGGGGATGAGGCCGGTGCCCGCCACGCCGAAGGCGCCGCGCGCCGATTGCTGGCCGAAACCTATGCCAAGCTGACGCCGTGGCAGAAGACGCTGGTCGCCCGTCACCCGGTGCGCCCGCATTTTTCCGATATCGCCAAATCGCTGGTGGAAAATTTCACGCCGCTGGCCGGTGATCGGGCCTATGGCGAGGATCTGGCCATTCTGGGCGGGCTGGGCAAACTGCGCGGGCTGAACGTGCCTGTGATGCTGATCGGCCATGAAAAGGGCAACGACACCGCATCCCGGGTGAAGCATAATTTCGGCATGGGCCGGCCCGAAGGCTATCGCAAGGCCGCCCGGCTGGTGGAACTGGCGGCCCGCTTCAATGTGCCGGTGATCACTTTGGTCGATAGCGCTGGTGCCTATCCGGGCGTGGACGGCGAAGCGCGCGGCCAGGCCGAAGCCATTGCGCGGGCCACCGCCGCCTTCCTGGGCGCGCCGGTGCCGATCATCACCGCCATCACCGGTGAAGGCATGTCGGGCGGCGCCATCGGCATCGCCGCGGCGGACCGGGTCATCATGTTCGAACATGCGGTTTATGCAGTGATTTCGCCGGAAGGCTGCGCCTCCATCCTGTGGCGCAACGCCGAAAAGCAGGCCAATCGCGCCGCTGATGCGGCCGAAGCGATGAAGGTGACGGCGGCCGACTGCAAGGCGCTGGGCGTGATCGACACTATCGTTTCAGAGCCGCTGGGCGGCGCACACCGCGACCCGGCGGCAGCGATTGCGTCGCTGTCGATGGCGATTGCCAGCGAATTGCAGCCGCTGCTGGCGCTGTCGCCTTCGGCGCTGGTGAAGGCGCGGCGCGCCAAATATCTGGCGATGGGCCGGACTCTGTAAGCGGACTTGACGGCTGGCCTCTGGCTGGCAGTTCGGGCTATGCTGGGCGCATGAAAACCCTGATGCGCTCCCTTGCCCTGTCTGTCCTGCTGGCGGGCCCGACGCTGGCGCAGGCCCCGCCCGGCCTGACGGAAAGCGAGCGCAAATCCGGCGCCGACGCGCATCCGCAGATCCTGCAGCAATTTGGCGGCGCCATGAGCGGGCCGGTGGCGGATTATGTGCGCAGTGTCGGCCAGAAAATTGCCGTGCAATCGGGCGGCGGCGCGCGGGCGACGGATTATACGGTCAGCCTGTTGAATTCCAATGTAAACAACGCCTTCGCCATCCCCGGCGGCTATGTCTATATCACCCGGCAGCTGCTGGCGCTGATGAATGACGAGGCGGAACTTGCCTTTGTGATGGGCCATGAAGTGGGGCACGTCGCTGCTCGCCACGGCCAGAAACGCCAGAACCGCGCTGCCCTGTCCAACGTGCTGGCCGGCATCGCCGGGGCGCTCACCGGTTCTGATCTGATCGGGCGCGGCGCGGGCGTGGTCGCCGGGCTGACCACTTTGGGTTACAGCCGCGAACAGGAACGCGAGGCCGACAGCCTGGGTGTGCGCTATCTGGCCAGCGCCGGTTATGACCCCAATGCCGGCACCGACAGCCTGGCAGCGCTGGGCGCGCAGACGGCGCTGGAGGCGCGGCTGAAGGGCCAGGGCGGCGCCGAACCGTCGAAATGGCTTTCCACCCATCCGCCCAGCGGTGAACGTGTGGCGCGGATGGACAAGGAAGCGCGGGCAGTGGCAGCCAGATCAGCGGGCCGCACGCTCAACCGCGATGCCTTTCTGAATGCCATCGACGGCATGATTTATGATGATGATCCGGCCGAAGGCGTGGTGGTGGGCAATGGTTTTCGCCATGGCGGGCTGGCGCTGGCGCTGGATGCGCCTCAGGGTTTTGCCATCGCCAACAGCCCGCAAGCTGTTACCGGCAGCGGGCCGGGCAATCGGAAGTTTGACATGCGCGCCGCCGATGCGCGCACGGCTGACCTGAACGCCATTGCCGGCGCGCGCTGGCAGCAATTGGGGGTTGCCGCCCAGCCGATGCGCGCCACCCGAATCAACGGGGTTGAAGCGCTGGAAGGCAGCATCCAGGCCCGGTCACAGTCCGGCGCGGTCGAAGCCATGATGACGGTCTATCGCTGGTCGCCGCAGCTGGCGCTGACGCTGGTGAGCATCGCGCCGCAGGGCCAGATCGCCAGTCTGGCGCCGGTTGCGGCCAGCGTGCGCAAATTGTCGCCGCAGGAAATCGCCGGCATTCGCAGCCGCCGCGTGGCTGTGGTGCGGGTGGGGCCAAAGGACACGCTGCAGGGCCTTGCCGACCGCATGGCCTATGGCGACGACAAGCTGGCGCGTTTCCTGACCCTCAATCAGCTGGCGGCCAATGCCACGCTGAAAATCGGCGACCGTGTGAAGCTGGTCACGCTGCGCTGATGAAGATCATTCATGTGGTGGCCGCCGCCCTGGTGGATGGCGATGGCCGCGTGTTGCTGGCCCAGCGCCCGGAAGGCAAGTCGCTGGCGGGCCTGTGGGAATTTCCCGGCGGCAAGCTGGAGCCGGGCGAATCACCGGAAGCCGCGCTGGTGCGTGAGCTGGACGAAGAACTGGGCATCGTGGTGGCAGGGCTGGAACCCTTCACCTTCGTCAGCTTTGGCTATCCGGATTTCCATCTCGTCATGCTGCTGTACTGGTGCCGGCGCTGGACGGGCGAACCGCATGGCCGCGATGGCCAGGCGCTGCGCTGGGAACGGCCGGGCGCCATGGTGGGGCTGCAGATGCCGCCGGCCGATGTGCCATTGGTTGATGCTTTGGTGGCCGCAATCGGCCAATGAGCCTGCCACCATGGTTGCACGTGTGTGACAGGGCGGCTATGGCCGGCCAAACCCGTCAGCCCACCCTCTACAATCAGGCGCGCGCCACATGAAGATTCTGGCCGGCAACGGCAATCCCGAACTGGCTCAGGCGATTGCCGCCTACCTCGAAATCCCGCTGACCAAGGCGGCGGTGCGGCGCTTTGCCGACGAAGAGATTTTCGTGGAAATCCACGAGAATGTGCGCGGCGAAGATGTGTTTGTGGTGCAACCCACCGCGGCCCCGGCCAACGACAACCTGCTGGAATTGCTGATCTGCATCGATGCGCTGAAGCGGGCTTCGGCCAAACGCATCACGGCGGTGGTGCCCTATTTCGGTTATGCCCGTCAGGATCGCAAATCCGGTTCGCGCACACCGATTTCGGCCAAGTTGGTTGCCAATCTGATCACCACTGCCGGCGCCGACCGCGTGCTTTGCCTTGATCTGCATGCCGGCCAGATCCAGGGCTTTTTCGATATCCCGACCGACAATCTGTTTGCCGCCCCGGTGATGGCCGCCGATATTTCGGCGCGCATGGGGATGGAAAATCTGATGGTGGTCTCTCCCGATGTGGGCGGTGTGGTGCGCGCCCGCGCACTGGCCAAACGGCTGGGCAACGCCCCGCTGGCCATCGTCGACAAGCGCCGCGAACGGCCGGGCGAATCCGAAGTGATGAACATCATCGGCGATGTGCGCGGCCGCCGCTGCATCCTGATCGATGACATCGTCGATTCGGCCGGCACGCTGTGCAACGCCGCCGCCGCCCTGCTCGAAGCCGGCGCGCAGAGCGCAACGGCCTATGTCAGCCACGGCGTGCTGTCGGGCGGCGCCGTGGCGCGGGTCGATGGGTCACTGTTGTCGGAACTGGTGGTCACCGATTCGATCGCCAGCACGGCAGCGGTGCAGGCCGCGAAAAAAGTGCGGCGCATCACCATCGCACCGCTGCTTGCCGAAGCCATGCGGCGCACGGCGGAAGAAACCTCGGTCAGCAGCCTGTTTGATTGAAGGCCGCGACGGTGCTTCAGTCGCCCGTCGAGCGGTTGATCACCGTGCCATCGGGTTTGTAGACCTTCTCCGGCGTCACATACTCGCCCTTGGCGGTGCAGATGCCGCCCGGATCCTTTGCGCGCATCTTGGCGCAGAATTCGGTGTCGGGCTTGGGCTGCGCCTGGGCGTTGGCCGGGGCCAGCACAAGGGCGCTGCTCATCACGAGCGAGAGAGCGGCGACGGAGAAGAAGATGCGGTTCATATTCTTCTGATACAGGGGAATGGCTTGCGCCGCCATGAACAACATCGCTAATCCAGTGCGGTGTCTCCAACCGCTTTCCCTCCGCCGCAAGCTCGGCTGCTGCTCGACAGTGCGGCGCTGATCGCCAACTGGCAGGATTTCGCCCGTGCCGTGGGCGCCGCCGATTGCGGGGCGGCCATCAAGGCCGATGGCTATGGCCTGGGCGCGCGCGAAGCCATGGCGCGGCTGGCGGCGGCGGGGTGCCGAACATTCTATGTGGCGCACTGGCAGGAAGTGCCGGCGCTGTTGCCGCTGCCTGCAGGCGTGACCCTGTCTGTCCTGCACGGCGTGACCGCCGATGAACTGCCGGCCGCGCTCGCCCTGCCCGCGCTTCCGGTGCTGGTGACGGCGGCCCAAGTGGCGCTGTGGCGGCAGACTGGGCGGCCCTGCGAAGTGATGGTGGACAGCGGCATGAACCGGCTGGGCCTGGCGCCGTCGGAAACCGCCGATGTGTTGGCCGGAATGAACGTGGCGGTGCTGCACAGCCATCTGGCCTGTGCCGACAATCCGGCGCACCCCTTGAACGAGCGCCAGCGCGCCTGTTTTGCCGAAGTGGCGGCGCGTGTGCCGGCGGGTGCCTATGCCTTGGCCAACAGCGCCGGCATCGCGCTGGGCGCGGCCTTTCATCTCGATCTGGTGCGCCCGGGCATCGGCCTGTTCGGCGGCGGCTTGATGCCGAATGGCCGCGTGTCACGCCCCGTAGCCCGCATTCAGGCGCGTATCATCCAATTGCGCGATGTGCCGGCCGGCGGCACCGTGGGCTATGCCGCAGCCTTCGCCGCCACACGGCCCAGCCGCATTGCCACCGTGGCGCTGGGTTATGCCGATGGCTATGCGCGCGGGCTTTCAGGGGTAGGTTTTGCCGAAGTGGCCGGCGTACGCTGCCCGGCGGCGGGTCGCATTTCGATGGATCTTTCGGCCTTTGATGTCACCGATGCGCCGGCACTGGCCGAAGGCGACTGGATTGATATCCCGTTCGACCCCGAAACCATGGCGACGCTGGCAGGGCGTACCAGCTATGAATTGCTGGTGGCGCTGGGCCAACGTTTTGATCGGGTGTGGGCATGATCGCCGTGCTGATCGCCATTGGTACGCCCGTGCTTGCGGCATTTGTCGCCATCGGCCGGTTGACGCGCTTTGCCGTCACCGCGCTTACCCGGATGCTGCAGCCGCCCTGGTATCCGGCGCAACTGGCGCAACAGATGCTGGTGATTGGCTGGCTGTCGCTGCCGGTCGTTGGCCTTACCGCGTTGTTCACCGGCTCTGCACTGGCGCAGCAGATCTTCATCGGCGGCAGCCGCTTCAACGCCGCATCGACTGTGCCGGCTGTGACCGTGATTGGCGTCGTGCGCGAACTGGGGCCGGTGTTAGGCGGCTTGATGGTGGCCGGCCGCGTTGCCAGCGCCATGGCGGCGGAACTGGGCACAATGCGGGTGACCGAGCAGATCGACGCGCTGGTGACGCTGCGCACCGATCCGTTCCGCTGGCTGGTGGGGCCACGCATCCTCGCCGCCGTGCTGGTGATGCCGTTCTTGGTGCTGGTGTCGAACGCGCTGGGCGTGATGGGCGGCTGGCTGCTGGCCACCCAGCGGCTGGGCTTCAACAGCGCGCAATATCTGGCGACAACGCAGCGCTATCTTGAGGTCGACGACGTGGTGTCCAGCCTGGTGAAAGCCGGCGTGTTCGGCTTCTTCATCGCGCTGATGGGCTGTTATCACGGCTATCACAGCGGCGGCGGCGCGGCCGGTGTCGGGCGGGCGACCACCAATGCGGTGGTCTCCAGCTTCATCCTCATCCTGTTGTCCAACCTGATCATCACCGTGATCGTGTTCGGTTCATGATCCCGCGGATCGAACTTTCGGGCGTGTCGAAACGCTTTGGCAGCCGGCAGGTGCTCGATGGCCTGTCGGTCAGCGTGATGCCGGGCGAAAGTCTGGTCATCATCGGCGGATCAGGCACCGGCAAATCCGTCACGCTGAAATGCATCCTGGGCCTGATTCCCATCGATGCGGGCTCGATTCTGGTGGACGGGCAGGAAGTCGCCGGGCTGAAGGGTGCCGCGCTCGACGCGCACCGCACCCGCTTTGGCATGTTGTTTCAGGGCGGTGCGCTGTTTGATTCGCTGCCCGTGTGGCGCAACATCAGCTTTGCTCTGCCCGGCAGCGCGGCCGATCGCCGGGCGGCGGCCATCGACAATCTGGCGCGGGTCGGCCTTGGCGCCGAGGTTGCCGATCTGCGGCCGGCCGAACTGTCGGGCGGGATGCAGAAACGGGTGGCGCTGGCCCGGGCCATTGCGGTGCGGCCGCCGATCATCTTTTTCGATGAGCCGACAACGGGCCTCGACCCGATTACGGCGGCGGTGATCAACAAACTGATCCGCACATTGGTTACGGATTTGAAAATCACCGCGCTTGCGATTACGCACGATATGGCGAGTGTGCGTTTGATCGCCGACAGGGTTGCCATGCTGCACGCAGGAAAGATCATCTGGAACGGGCCATTGAGCAGCCTTGATGGCTGTGACAATCCCTACGTGCGCCAATTCATTCATGGCAGCACCGAAGGCCCGATCAAGATGCCGGGGGTTCGGCAATGAACCGGCCTGTTCAAGCGCTTACCGCCGGTTCGGCCGAGCTTTCGGCGCTGCTGTTGCGCGTGGCTGATGGCGATACCGCAGCCTTCCAGACATTTTATGATCGCACCAGTGCAAAACTATTTGGCGTGATCCTGCGTATATTGAATGAACGGCAGGAATCCGAAGACGTGTTGCAGGATGTGTATCTCAGTATCTGGCGCAAGGCGGCGACCTTTGATCCTTCAAAGGCCAGCCCGATCACCTGGGCCGCCACCATCGCGCGCAACCGCGCGATCGACCGGCTGCGCGCCCGGCCGCCGCGTGCTCATGTGCCGGTGGAAGCGGCCTTCGATCTGGCCGACGACGGCCCGGCGCAGGATGCCGGCCTGCTGCACGGTGATGATGTGCGCCGGCTGACGACGGCTTTGGCCAGCCTCGAACCGCGCCATGCCGCCGCCATCCGCGCCTGCTATTTCGACGGCGTCACCTATGACGAACTGGCGACACGCGAACAGGTGCCGGTCGGCACGCTGAAAAGCTGGGTGCGGCGCGGCCTGATCCGCATGCGCGGCGCACTGGAAGGGAGCGAGGCATGAGCCAGAGTCCTGAACAGAACGGCCTTGATGGGCTGACCGAGATGGAAGCGCTGGCCATGGATTATGCGCTGGGTGGCGGCAGCCGTGCCGAGCGCAAGGCGGCTGAATTGCGCAGCTTGAGCGACCATGATTTCCGCGCCGCCGTCGAACGCTGGCAGTTGCTGCTGTCGCCGCTGGACGACACCACGCCGGGCATCGCGCCGCCGCCGTCGGTTTGGGCCGCCATTGCCGCCGACGTGACGCCGCAGCCGCGCCGCGCCGCCGCACCGGCACAACTGGCGAGCGGGCGGGCCGGTTGGTGGGACAATCTCAATCTGTGGCGCATCCTGGGCCTTGGCGGCCCGGTGCTGGCCGCTGTCTCGGTGGCGCTGCTGGTGCAGCCGGGCAGCACTGGCCCGGCGGTTCCGGCCATCGTGGCCGGTGGCCCGGCGCTGGTGGCAACCCTGGCGGATGCCGAAGGCCGGCCGTTGATGGCCGCTGCCTATGATCCAGCCAGCGGCCAGGTGCGTTTTGCGCCGGTAGCGGGGGGCAGCGATGCCGCCACCGGCAAGGTGCCGGAACTGTGGGTGATCGAAGGCCAGAACCCGCCGCGCTCGCTGGGCGTCATCGATATCGCTGCCGGTCGCAGCCAGGCCATCCCGCGTGAGCGGCTGGCTGGCCTGAAGCCCGGCGCGATTCTGGCGATTTCCATCGAACCCACCGGCGGCTCCCCCACGGGCACCCCCACCGGTCCGGTGATTGCCACGGGCAAATTGGCAGCGGCCTGAACTTTGGTCCATTTCGTCGCAGCGGCACTGGTATCCGCAACCCTGTCACCCATCTCGCGTAATTGCAGGCACCCGCCTATTCCGGCGGGGCCTGATAAAGAGATGGAGAATCTCATGCGTTCCACCAATGCCCTGCGCGCCGCGCTTTTTGCCGTTGCCGCGGCCGGCCTTTCCCCCATGGCCAGCGCACAGCCGATCGTGGGCGGTGCCCCGATGCTGCCCACCAAGGATATCATCGATAATGCCGTGAATTCGGCCGATCACACCACGCTGGTCGCCGCCGTGAAGGCCGCTGGCCTGGTCGCCACGCTGAAGAGCGCCGGCCCGTTCACCGTGTTCGCCCCCACCAACGCCGCCTTTGCCAAGCTGCCGGCCGGCACGGTGGAAAATCTGCTGAAGCCGGAAAACAAGGGCACGCTCACCGCTGTGCTGACTTATCACGTGGTCCCGGGCAAGTTCACCGCGGCCGATGTGGTCAAGGCCATCAAGGCCGGCGGCGGCAAGGCCGAATTGACCACCGTGCAGGGCGGCAAGCTGACCGCCTCGATGATGGGCAATCTGGTGATGTTGCGCGATGCCAAGGGCGGCATGAGCCACGTGCGCCAGGCCGATGTGATGCAGTCCAACGGCGTCATTCACGTAATTGACGCGGTTGTTCTGCCATAAGCTGATTTGTG
>NZ_JANPML010000141.1:0-5073 GCF_031422795.1 Sandarakinorhabdus sp. | reverse complement strand
GACCATGACGATATCGCCCGGCTTCACACCGCCGGCGTCGCGCAGATGCACCATGCCGTCGATTTCGGGCGCGTCATATTTGCTGCGCCCGGAAGCGCCGCCGTCTGCATCCACCTCGTCGATCAGCACTTCGATTGTGCGGCCGATCTTGGCTTCCAGCCGGCGTTGCGAAATCTGCGACTGCAGCGCCATGAAGCGGTGCCAGCGTTCTTCCTTCACCGCTTCAGGCACCGCGCCCGGCAAGGCATTGGCCTGCGCGCCATCCACCGCTTCATATTTGAAGCAGCCGGCCCGATCGATCTGCGCCTGTTCCAACCAGTCCAGCAGATACTGGAAATCATCCTCCGTCTCGCCGGGGAAGCCGACGATGAAGGTGGAACGGATGGCCAGATCAGGCACCATGGCCCGCCATTTCTGGATGCGTTCCAGCACCTTGGCTTCATTGGCCGGGCGCTTCATCGCCTTCAGCACGCTGGGGCTGGCATGCTGGAACGGAATGTCGAGATAGGGCAGCAGCAGGCCATCGCGCATCAGCGGGATCAGATCATCGACGTGCGGATAGGGATAAACATAGTGCAGCCGCACCCAGGCGCCGGTTTCGCCCAGGGCGCGGGCCAGATCCTGAATATGGGCGCGCCGTTCGACGCCGCCCAGCGACGATGTGGCGTGCTTCAGGTCCACGCCATAGGCCGAGGTGTCCTGGCTGATGATCAGCAGTTCCTTGGCCCCGACCTTCACCAATGCTTCGGCCTCGCGCAGGATGGCGGCGGGTGGCCGGCTGGCGAGGCGGCCGCGCAGACTGGGGATGATGCAGAAGGCGCAGGTGTGATTGCAGCCTTCGGAAATCTTCACATAGGCATAGTGGCGCGGGGTCAGTTTCAGGCCGGCATCCGGCACCAGATCGACAAACACCGAACGCACGGGCGGCGCGGCATCATGCACGGCGCTGACCACGGCTTCATATTGCTGCGGGCCGGTCACGGCGAGCACGGCCGGGAAACGGGCGCGGATGGCATCGGCCTCAACGCCCATGCAGCCCGTCACGATCACCTTGCCGTTTTCGGCGATGGCCTCGCCAATGGCTTCCAGGCTCTCGGCCTTGGCGGAATCAAGAAAGCCGCAGGTGTTGACGATCACCACATCGGCGCCGGCATAATCGCCCGACAGCGCATAGCCATCGGCACGCAGCTGGGTGAGGATGCGTTCGGAATCGACCAGTGCCTTGGGGCAACCCAGGGACACCATCCCGACCTTTGGTGCTGTATCAAGGTTGAATGACATGCGGTCGGCCCCTGCTCTGTTCAGGCGAAAAGTGCAAGGGGGAAGCAGGGCCAAGGGGCCGTTAACGCCCGCCGATCACTTTGGCAGGATCAACCGGTGTGCGCCCGCGCCGCAGCTCGAAATGCAGTTGCGGTTCCGCCACTGCGCCGGACTGGCCGGCCCGCGCAATCGCCTCGCCGGCTTTCACCCGCGCGCCGCGCGCCACCAGCAAGGCTTCGTTGTGGGCATAGGCCGAAACCCAGCCGCCGGCGTGTTTGACCAGCAGCAGATTGCCGAACCCCGGAATCGCATCGCCGGCATAGGCGACCACGCCGTCGCCCGCCGCCCGCACAGCCTCGCCGGGGTTGGCCTTCAGGTTGACGCCATCGTTGAAGCGACCCCCGGCCTTGGGGCCAAAGCCGGAAATGATGCGGCCCGGCAGCGGCCAGCGGAAGGCCGGGGCCGTGCCGGTAACAGCGGGCAGCGGCGCCGGCGGCGGATCGGCGCTGGCGCCTGTGGCGGGGCGATTCGCAGCCGGGCGGCTGGCCGGGGCGGCGGGCTGGCCGCCGGTCATCACGTCATCAATGGAAAGTTCAAAGGCGCGGGCGCGCTGTTCCAGCGTTTGCGGTGGCTGTGCGGGAGGCGGGGTAAACTGTGGACTGAGGCGCAGGCGCTGGCCGACCCGCAGCACGAACGGTTCTTTCAGCCCGTTATAGGCGATCAGGTCGCGCCAGGTCAGGCCATAGGCCCGCGCGATGGCGATACCGGTTTCGCCGGCCTTCACGATGTGGAACCGCCCTTGCGGCGTGACAACGGCCGCCGGTACCACGCGCCGCGCCACCCAATCGGTGCGCTGCGCTGGCGCGGCAGCGCGCGACGGCGGTGCAGTGGGGCGGGTTGGAGCTGGTTTGGGCGTTGTTCGGGCCGGTGGGCGTGGCGCTGGTTCCGGGCGGCTGATCATGCAGCCGTTCAGCAGCAGGGCAAGCGCCACCATCCCTGCGCCGGATCGCGCCTGCTGCCTTCGCCTTGCCATGGCGGCTTGATAGCGGCGGCGCAGCGGCAAGGAAAGCACTGCCAAAGGGCATTTTTGGCATGTTTGGTGCTATTTGTTAACCAAAAATTTGTATTTATGAACAAAATGGGCCAGAATTACCTCCATACCGGCGATTCGGCCGGCATTGGTGGGGACCAAGATCATGAATTCCAAATATGTTCTGGCTGCAGCGGCTGTTCTGGCAGGCTCGGTGGCCATGCCGGCCCAGGCCGCAATCGGCTTTGCCGGTACGGTGCTGGGCTATTTCAACAGCGGCCAGGGTCCGTTCCCCGGCCCCTACGGCGGCACCTTCCCGGGCAGTTTCCCAGTGCCGGTGTCGACCAGCGTGGTGCTGAATGGGCCAACGAACCCGGCCGATTTCCTGTCCCTGCCGCAGGGCAGTTTCGTCACCGTCGGCTTCACCGACGAAACCGTGATTGACGGGGTGGGCAACGACATTTTCATCAGCGAAGTCGGCGCCAGCGGCGAGCGCGCCGACATTTTCGTGTCGCGCAATGGCATCAACTTCGTCTTTCTCGGCACCGCTCTCGACAGCAGCACCACCGCCTTCGACCTGGCCAGCATTGGCTGGACCGGGGCTGTGACAGCGGTGAAGATCGTCGGGCTGGACAATTTCGGCGGTTCGCCGGGCTTTGACGTCGATTTCATTCAGGTGCTGCCGGGCAGCATCGGCGAGGTTCCGGAACCCGCAAGCTGGGCGATGCTGATCGCCGGCTTTGGCATGGTCGGCGCGATGCAGCGCCGCCGGGTGGCCCGCGCCGCCTGAGCCTTCAGCCACGCAAACAGAGCGGCGGCGGGGTGACCTGCCGCCGTTTCTGCTTTCGGTCAGGCCAGATCGGCCAGCGCCGCCTTCAGCCGGCTGATCGACTGGTAATGCGTCATGTCGAGGTGCAGCGGCGTCACCGAAATGGCGGCTTCGTGCATGGCCTTCAGGTCGGTCTCATGGCCGGGCGCTGGCTTTTCCTTGCCAAAGCCGTGCCAGTAATAGGGAAAGCCGCGCGGATCGATGCGCTTCACCAAGTGGATGTTGCCATAGTCGCGGAAGCCTTGCTCCGTCACGCGCACGCCCTTCACATCGGCGGCCAGCACCGGCGGGAAATTGATGTTGATCAGCACGCCATCAGGCCACTCAGTGCCGATCACGCGGCTGATGATGGCGGCGCCGTGGTGGGCGGCGCAGGAAAAATCCTCCATGCCCGCCGTGTAATCCATCATCACCTGCGACAGTGCGATGGAACGGATGCCGGCCAGACAGCCTTCCATCGCGGCTGAAACCGTGCCGCTGTAAGTCACATCCTCGGCCAGATTGCCGCCGCGATTGACGCCCGAAAGGATCAGATCAGGCTTGTGATCTTCCAGCACCGCGCCCAGCGCCAGCATCACGCAATCGGTGGGGGTGCCGCGCACGGCATAGCGGCGCGGGCTGACCTCGCGGACGCGCACCGGCTGCGACAGGGTCAGGCTGTGGCCGGCGCCCGATTGTTCCTCGGCCGGGGCGACGACCCAGACATCATCCGACAATGCAGCCGCAATGGCTTCCATCGCGACAAGGCCTGGCGCGTTGATGCCATCATCATTGGTGACAAGAATGCGCATTACAGGGTCTCCAGCCGGTTGAGCCCAGCCATATAGGGGTGCAATACATCGGGAATGATGACGCTGCCATCGGCCTGCTGATAATTTTCGATCACCGCCACCAGGGTGCGGCCTACGGCCAGGCCAGATCCGTTCAACGTGTTCACCGGCCCGCGGCTGCCCTTTTCGCCGGCCACCTTCCAGCGGGCGTTCATGCGGCGGCCCTGGAACTCGCCGCAGTCGGAAATCGAGGCAATCTCGCGATACGTGCCCTGGCCCGGCAGCCAAACTTCCAGATCAAAGGTGCGCCGCGCCGAAAAGCCCATGTCGCCCGCGCACAGCAGCATCCGGCGATAGGGCAGGTTCAGCGCCTGCAATATCGCTTCGGCAGATTCCAGCATGTGCAGATGCTCGGTTTCGGCCTGTTCCGGCGTGCAGATCGTCACCAGTTCGCATTTTTCGAACTGGTGTTGGCGAATGAGCCCGCGCGTGTCGCGCCCGGCGCTGCCGGCTTCGCTGCGGAAACAGGGGGTGAGCGCGGTCATGCGGATCGGCAGGGCGGCGGCATCGACGATTTCGCCGGCAACCAGGTTGGTCAGGCTCATTTCGGCGGTGGGGATCAGGTAACGGCCGTCGGTGGTTTGGAACAGATCTTCGGCGAATTTGGGCAGATTGCCGGTGCCAAAGGCAGCCTCGGGCTTCACCAGCAGCGGCGTATAGGTTTCCTGATAGCCGCGATCGCGCGTCTGCGTGTCGATCATATATTGGCCCAGCGCCCGCTGCAGCCGCGCCAGCGGGCCCTTCAGCACGGCAAAGCGCGATCCGGCAACGCGGACCGCCGCTTCCGGGTCGTAACCCAGCTTTGCCGCCACGATGTCATGTTCAACCGGGGCAAAATCGAAATCGCGGGGTTTGCCCCAGCGCAGCACTTCGACATTGCCATGCTCGTCCGCCCCGTCCGGCACATCGGGAGCCGGCAGATTGGGCAGGCTGACCAGCAGCGCCTCCGCCTTTTCGCTGGCGCTGCGGGCGGCGTCTTCCAGCGCGGCAATCTCGTCCTTCAGGCCGGCGACTTCGGCTTTCAGCGCGTCGGCACGGGCCATGTCCTTGGCGGCCATCGCCGCGCCAATTTCCCTGGAGGCCGCATTGCGGCGGGCCAGCGCTTCCTGTGCCGTGGTTTCGGC
>NZ_JANPML010000140.1:0-19049 GCF_031422795.1 Sandarakinorhabdus sp. | reverse complement strand
GCCAAACCTCCAATTGCCCCGTCGCCCCGCACTTGATTCGGGGCTTGGGTTTTTGGCGCGGTGGAAGGCAGCCAAGCCCCGCATCAAGTGCGGGACGACGGGGGAGGGTAGGGACGACGATTTTCTCGCATTTCCATGTTCAAAACAGACTGGTCGCTGACCGCTCCAAATCTGCCAACAAGCGCCACCCGATAACAAACGGGTGCAGGGTCTGCGACCCTGCCCGCCGGAGGCCCTTTCTTCTCTGAATCTTCACGTCCCGGCGTACCACTCATAGCCGCGGTCCGGCCAGTAACCGCCCTTGCCGCCGCCGAACGGGGCCAGGCTGTCGGCCACCACGATCTGCATCAGATATTTGGCTTGTTTGTAGCCTAGCTGGCGTTCGACGCGCAGGCGCACCGGCGCACCGTTGCCGGTGGAGAGCGGCTGGTTGTTGAGGCTGTGGGCCAGGATGGTCTGGGGGTGGAAGGCGTCGACGAGGTCGATGCTTTCATAATAGCGGCTCGATGATTGCAGACCGCCCTTGCTGGCTTCGCCGCCGTAATCATCGGCGCACAGGAAGACGATGTAGCGGGCGCCGTCGCGCAGGCCGGCGGCTTTCAGCAGGTGGGAAAGTTGCGGCCCGGTCCAGCCGCCGATGGCGCTCCAGCCTTCCACGCAATCGTGGCGGGTGATCTGGCTGCGTTGCGGCAGCGCGCGCAGCTGCGGCAGGGTCAGGGACAGTTCGCGTTGGACGAGCCCGGAGACCTTCAGCCGCCAATCGGTGAAGCCGCCGGCGGAAAGCTGTTTCCATTCCGGGTTGGTGGGTTCGTGGGTGCCATTGACCTTGAACACCGGCGAAATGTCGGACGCGGCGAATTCGCGGGCCAGGCCGTCGCGGCCCGCCAGACGCTGCCAGCGATAAGTGGCTTGCTCGCCGGATTCAACGATGGCTTTGGCGGTGGGATTGCGGGTGAGCGCGTCGCAGCCGGTGAGCAGCAGGCTGGCGGGGGCGGCGGTGAGCAGGTGGCGGCGGTGAAGCTGGATCATTTTGCGCCTCCGATGGTCATGCGGCCGGTGATCATGGCGCCGATCTGGCGGATCGGGCCGGAGAGGACGACGAGCACGAGGTGGAGAACGAGGAAGCCGGCGATCCCGCTCATGGCGAGGAAATGCGCCGAGCGGGCGGATTGGCGGCCGCCCCAGAGTTGATCGAGCCAGGGCCAGGTTGCGTCCATACCGGGCGACATGGCGAGGCCGGTGAGGATGACGATGGGGATCAGCACCAGAGCGACGCCGGCATACGCGAGGCGCTGCAGCACTTCGTAACTGAGCGCGGCTTCGCCCTTGGGGAAGTTGAGTTTCGCGTGCTCGACGATGTCGTGCCACAGATGGGCGGGCCGCAATTGGGTGGGGTTGGGCAGGATTTCGCGCCACAGCCGGCCGGAGAATGCGCCGTAGAGCAGCCACGCCAAGCCATTGAGGATCAGCACCCACGCGGCAAAGAAATGCCAGGTGCGGGCCGTGGCAAGGTCGCGCATGCCGGGCAGCGTCGCCCAGTGCGGGAAGGCGACGAAATTGGTGCCGCCGGTCGGCGTTTTCGACACGCCGATCAGGCCGGTGGTTTCAAAGCGAGTGCCAGCGATATCGATCCAGCCCGTGGGGTTGTTCCACGGCGGCGAGGCGCCGGTTTCGAGCCAGACGCGCTCGCGCTGGTCCACCGAGCCGGCATTGCCCCAATACAGCCGTGGGTGGGCGCCGAAGATGTTGAGCCCGGTCATCAGCAGGATGATGATGGCCAGCGCGTTGGTCCAGTGGGTGACGCGCACCAGCCAGTGGTGGCGCAGCACGCGGCGAGGTGGCGGCGCGGCGACCGGTGAATCAACAGGGGCGGGGGCTTCTGACATATGTTCCAGTTAGTTCGCGTGAGATCGCCGGCAGGTTACACACGCGGTAGGGGTGGTAATCATTTAAAATATCGCCATGGTGGCCAGCGATGCTGCGCATATTCTCCGCAAACCACCAGTGCGTTGTTGACGCCAATGAAGCTCTGCCCGGTGATGCCGTGTGGATCGATCTGCTCAACCCCACGCCGGCCGAAGAAAAGCTGGTCGAGCAGAGCCTGGGATTCGAGGTGCCCACCGCCGACGACATGGCCGAGATCGAGACGTCGAGCCGGCTGTATATCGACAATGAAGCGATCGTGATGACAGCCACATTGGCCACCGGCATCATGGCGGAGGCGGCAGAAACGGTGCCGGCCAGCTTTGTGCTGGGGCGGCACCATCTGGTCACCGTGCGTTATGCCGAAATCCGCAGCTTTGATCGCCATGCTGCCCATCTGGACCGCCAACCGGGCCAATGTGCCACGCCTGGTGCCGCGCTGATGGGGCTGATCGATGCGATCGTGGACCGGCTGGCCGATGGGCTGGAACATGTTGGCCGCGAAGTGGACCAGATCAGCCGCGCGGCCTTCCGCCGCGTCGGCACGGGCAATCGGCAGCAGCGCCGATCGAATCTGGCGCTGCAGGCGCTGCTGTCGCGGCTGGGTGCGGCGCAGGACGGGCTGAGCAAGGCGCGCGAATCGGTGGTGTCGCTCACGCGGGCGCTGTCGTTCTTGGCATTTGCCGCGCCGAAAGACGCTGGCCTTGCGGCACAGATCAAGACGCAGCTGCGCGATCTGTCCAGCCTGGGCGATCAGGCGACCTTTGTGAGCAGCAATCTCACCTTTCTGCTCGATGCCACGCTGGGCCTGATTTCCATTGAGCAGACGGCGGTGCAGAAGATCTTCTCGGTCGCCAGCCTGGTGTTTCTGCCGCCCACGCTGGTCGCCGGTGTGTACGGCATGAATTTTGATCACATGCCGGAACTGGAATGGGTGCTGGGCTATCCGATGGCGATGGGTATCATGTTGGCGGCGGCGGTGCTGCCCTATGCCATCTTCCGCTGGCGGGGCTGGTTATAAAGCTCAGGGTGCATCCAGCGTGCAGCCATATTCCGGATCGAAGCGTGCGGTGCGTTTGGCGAGCAGCGGCACGCGGGCGGTGATGGTGCGAGCCTCGGTATCGTCCACCACCTCCACGATTTCGGTGCCGGGCTCGCGATCGGTGTTGCAGCTGGCCATGTCACGCCCGCCGACATAGCGGCACGAACAGGTGACATGGGCGATATAGCCGGTGGCCAGGCCCGCCTGCCGGCCAGTGGTGGAATAGCGCAGGCCCAACCAGCTGCCGGCGGCAAGGCACAGCAGCAGCAGCGGCGCCCAGATCAGCCAGCGACGCGCGCGGGATGGTGGCGGTGTTGGGGCAGATGTGTCACTTGCCAGCATGGGGGCAGGGCCTTTAGCGTGAGAATGATGACAAGGTGCTCAAAACTTGGCGCAGCCGCAAGCCTGTTGCTCGCCGTCAGCGCGGCAGCGCAGCCGGTTGTGCCGCCGATGCGTGCGCCGCCAGCGATTCCGGCAGCGATTCCGGCTTCTGTCCCGACATCGGCGCTGCCGGCGGCCGACGCGTTTTTCACCACGCCGGCGCTGGGCGAAACCCGCGCCCTGATCGTGTTGAAGGATGGCAAGCCGATCTTTGAACGTTATGCCCCCGGCTATGGCCCCGGCACGCGGCTGATCAGTTGGTCGATGGCGAAATCCATCACCGCGACGCTGATTGGTTTCCTCGTCGCCGATGGCAAGCTGGAACTGGACACGCCGGCACCGGTGACGGAATGGCAGGGCGATGCGCGGGCGAAGATCACGCTGCGCCAGTTGCTGCACATGGCATCGGGCGTGAAGCATCTGGAAGCTGGGCCGGAGCCCGAAAGGGCCGACACCTACCGGGCGTTGTTCGCCGATACCTCGGCCGATATCTACAAGGCGGCGGTGGCCGAGCCTGCCGGAGTGCCGCCGGGCACACGCTTTGAATATAACACGCTGACCACGCACATATTGGCGCGGATCGTTGCCGATGCGATTGCGCCCGGCGCCAAGCCGACGGAACGCAAACGGGCGGTGCGGGCCTTCATCAATGATCGGCTGGCCAGGCCGGCGGGCATGGCATCGTTGCTGTGCGAATTTGATCCGGCTGGCAATCTTTATGGCGGCTCGCTGTGCCATGCCACGGCGCGTGATTGGGCGGCGTTTGGGCAGCTTTATCTGGATGGCGGCGTGGTGGCCGGGGTTCAGGTGGTGCGGCCGGATTGGGTGCGTTTCGTGCGCACGCCGTCGCCCACCAATGCCGGTTATGGCGGCCAGTTCTGGCTGAATGTGAAGCCGTTTGACGGCAAGGACGAAGCATTGTTCTGGCGCGCCGGGCCAGCCGATGCCTATGCCGCCAACGGCCATCTTGGCCAATATGTGATCGTCGTGCCTTCACGGCGCCTGGTGGTGGTGCGGTTGGGCAAGACGCAGGACGAGGTGCTGCAGCCGGTGCGCGATGGGCTGGCCACGCTGGTGAACGGCTTTCCAGCAGTGGTGGCGAAATGACCACCAACTATCGCCTGATCGACATCAAGCTGGATGAACGCACCATCTTGTGGCGCAACGCCGATATCGAGCAGGAGCGCCGCGTTGCCATTTTCGATCTGCTGGAAGGCAATGAGTTCAAGCCCATCGCCGCTGCCGACGCGGGCCAGCACGGGCCGTACAAATTGCTGCTGGGCGTGGAAGATGGCCGCCTTGATGTGACGGTGAGCGACACGGATGACCGGCAGATCGATGCCTTCCAGGTGGCGCTGAGCCCGTTCCGGCGCACCATCCGCGAATATTTCGCCATCTGCGACAGTTATTTCCAGGCCATCCGCAACGCCAGCCCCGGCCAGATCGAAACCATCGACATGGCGCGGCGCGGCATCCACAACGACGCCGCCGAACTGCTGAAGGAACGGCTGGAACCGCGCGCCATCGTCGATTTCGACACGGCGCGGCGGTTGTTCACCCTGATCTGCGTCCTCCACATCAAAGGCCACTGATGTCCGTTCTTTCCGACCGCTGGATTCGCGAAACCGCCCTGTCGCAAGGCATGATCGAACCGTTTGTGGAGCGGCAGACGCGCGGCGGCTGCATTAGCTATGGCTTGTCGAGTTATGGCTATGACGCGCGGGTGGCCGACGAGTTCAAGATTTTCACCAATGTCGATAGCGCCATCGTTGATCCCAAGGATTTCAACCCCAACAGCTTCGTCGATCGCAAGACCGATGTCTGCGTCATCCCGCCCAACAGTTTCGCGCTGGCCCGCACGGTCGAATATTTCCGCGTGCCCCGTGATGTGCTGGTGATCTGCCTGGGCAAATCCACCTATGCCCGCTGCGGCATCATCGTGAACGTGACGCCGCTGGAGCCGGGCTGGGAAGGCCATGTCACGCTGGAATTTTCCAACACCACGCCGCTGCCTGCCCGCATCTATGCCAACGAAGGCGCCTGCCAGTTCCTGTTCCTGAAGGGCAATGAACCCTGCGAGGTGAGCTATGCCGATCGTGCCGGCAAATATATGGGCCAGCGCGGCGTGACCCTGCCCAAGCTGTAGGGCAGCCCTGTTGATGGCGGGGCTGGCGCCGCCGGGCAATGCCGGCTACCCCCGCGCCAGTGACCAGCGCAGTGACCAGATCCGCTCCTTCCGAAGCCCGCATCGGCTTTTTCGCCGGCATGGGCGCCTATCTGATCTGGGGCGTGCTGCCGTTTTATCTGCGGTTGCTGCAAGGCGTGCCGGCGGCCGATGTGCTGGCCCACCGCATCTTGTGGTCGGTGTTGGTGGTGGTGGTGCTGATCTTTGCGCTGAAAGGCTGGGAACGGGTGCGCGCCGCGGTGCGCCAGCCGCGCCTGCTGCTGTTGCTGCTGGCGTCGGCCGTGTGCATTGCCATCAACTGGCTGGTCTATACCTGGGCGATCCTGGCTGGCCACGCCATCGACACCTCGCTGGGCTATTTCATCAACCCCTTGGTTTCGGTGCTGTTTGGCGTCGTGCTGCTGGGTGAGCGCCTGTCGAAACCGCAGTGGATTGCGGTCGCCTTGGCCGCGCTGGGGGTCGCCGTGCTCACCATCGAACGCGGCGCGCTGCCGCTGATCAGCCTGGCGCTGGCGCTGTCGTTCGGCACCTATGGCCTGATCCGCAAGCAGGCGGCGGTGGATGCCGCCACCGGGCTGTTCCTGGAAACGATGATGCTGGCGCCGGTGGCGGCGCTGTGGATTGCCGCCACGCCGCAGGGTTTCGCTGGTTGGCCGGTTCCGACCATGGGCATCCTGGCGCTGGGCGGTATCGCCACGGCGGTGCCACTGCTGCTGTTTGGCGTGGCCGCACGGCGGTTGCCGCTCTCCACGCTGGGGCTGATGCAATATGTGGCGCCCACCATGGTGCTGCTGGAGGCGGTGCTGTTGTTTGGCGAAGTGCTGGACCCAGCGCAGATGACCGCCTTTGCCTTCATCTGGGCTGGTCTGGCGGTCTATACGCTTTCGCTGCGCCGGCCAGTGGCGCAAGCCGAACAACCGCGCTAGACACAGGTCATGGACAAGATCGTCATCCGCGGGGGCCGTCCGCTCAAGGGCCGTATCCAGATTTCCGGCGCGAAGAATGCGGCGCTCACGCTGATGCCGTGCGCGCTGCTCACCGATGAGCCGCTGACGCTGCGGAACCTGCCGCGCCTCGCTGATATCGATACGTTCGGGCACCTGCTCAACAATCACGGCCTGTCGACGACCATCGAAGGCACCAGCCCCGATGAATTCGGCCGCGTGATGACGGTGCGGGCCAACCGCATCACCTCCACGCTGGCGCCGTACGACATCGTGCGCAAGATGCGCGCGTCGATCCTCGTGCTCGGGCCGCTGCTCGCCCGCGCCGGTGAGGCGACCGTGTCGTTGCCCGGCGGCTGCGCCATCGGCAATCGCCCCATCGATCTGCATCTGAAGGCGCTGGAGCATCTGGGCGCCCATATCGAATTGGCGGCTGGTTATGTGAAGGCGACCGCGCCCAAGGGCGGGCTGCCTGGCGGCAAATATGTGTTTCCCATCGTATCGGTGGGCGCGACCGAAAATGCCGTGATGACCGCCGTGCTGTGCAAGGGCGTCTCCATCCTGGAAAATGTCGCGCGGGAGCCGGAGATTGTCGATCTGTGCAACTGCCTGGTCGCCATGGGCGCCAAGATTGCGGGCATTGGCACCGAAAAACTCACCATCACCGGGGTGAAGGAACTGCACGGCGCCACTTACGCCGTGATGCCTGATCGCATCGAGGCTGGCTCCTATGCCTGCGCCGCCGCCATCGCCGGGGGCGAAGTTGAACTGGTTGGCGCGTCGGCCGATGATCTGGGCGTCACGCTGGACATGCTGCACGAAGCCGGTGTGGAAACCGAAGAAACGCCCGATGGCATCATCGTGCGCCGCCATGGCGAGATGAAGGGCATCAATGTTTCAACATCGCCCTATCCGGGTTTTGCCACCGACATGCAGGCGCAGTTCATGGCGATGCTGACCGTGGCCAACGGCGCGTCGCTGCTGACCGAAACCATCTTTGAAAACCGTTTCATGCACGTGCCGGAACTGGCCCGCATGGGGGCCGATATCACCGTGCGCGGCCGCAGTGCCATCGTGCGCGGCGTGTCGAAACTGAACGGCGCCGAAGTGATGGCCACCGATCTGCGCGCCTCGATGAGCCTGGTGCTGGCCGGGCTGGCAGCCGAAGGCGAAACCACCGTGAGCCGCGTCTATCACCTCGATCGCGGTTATGAGCGGCTGGAAGAGAAATTGCAGGCCGTGGGCGCGGATATCGAGCGCGTCGGCGATGGCTGATCGTCTCGCCCTGCTGGGCCAGGAGCCCGGCGATATCGAGACCTTCTCGGCGCTGCTGCAGGATGCCACGCTGCGGCTGGCCGATGTTGGCTATGATCGCAAGTCGCGGCGGCTGGCGCTGCTGGTCAACCGCTATCGCCGCGAAGCCGAAGCGCCGTCCCGCATTCGCTGTGCGCTGCGGGTGGAGACGGTGGACGCTGTGCAGCGTGCCGGCTGGCCAGCGGACCCGCAGGCCGTCACCGCGATCCTGTCAATGCGCCAAGACGGCGACTGGCTGGTGATCACCTGCGCCGGCGACATCGCCATCCGGGCGCGGGTTGAGGTGATCGATCTGGTGCTGGAAGAGATGGGCGAGGCGTGGGCGACGATGCGGGTGCCGAAGCACGATTAAGCGGCGCGCCGCCCCACCAGCCACAAAACCAAAGTCGCCACCGCCGCCTTCACGCCCGCCCCCGGCAGCAGCACCGCCAGCGTTGCCACATCGCCGCCGCGCAGGGCGATGAACGCGCCGCCCAGCGCCAGCAGCAGGGCATGGCAGCCCAGCACCAGCAACAGCGTCTGCCGCCAGTTCCAGCTCGGCTGCCAGCGCATCGCCAGCCGTGCGGCCAGCGGCAAGGCCACGATGAAGCCGGCGCTGTAACCGCCCATGGCCAGCAGGCCGCCCCTCATGCCCGCCAGCACCGGCAGGCCCAGCGCGGCGAGTGACAGCCAGCCCAGCACACCGAGCACACCGGCCCCGCCCGCCAGCGCGCCGGCCAGGCAGACGATCAGCGATTGCAGGGTGATCGGCACCGGACCCAGTTCCAGCGACAGCGGCGCGGCAAGGCACAGGGCAGCGGCGGTGATCAGGCCGCCCCACAGCGGCGATAGCAGCCGCTTCATCAGTTGCCGGCGGAAACGGCGCCGGTCTTCTTCATGGCGCCGGCCACTTCGGGCGGCATGTAATTCTCGTCATGCTTGGCCAGGATGGTTTCAGCGGTGAACTGGCCCGTGGCCGGATCGATGCGGCCTTCGGCAATCACGCCCTGGCCTTCGCGGAAAAGATCGGGGAGGATGCCGACGTAGGTGACGGGCACGGTCTTTGCCATGTCGGTCACCACGAACCGCACGGTTTCACCGTCCCGCACGATCGAGCCTTTTTCGACCATGCCGCCCAGGCGGATATTGGCGGTGGGCGCGGGCCCCTTCGCAAGATCGGACGGGGCATAGAAATAGGTCGCCTTTTCGCCCAGCGTGGAGAACGCCAGCACGCCAGCGCCGCCCAGCGCGGTGAGCGCGCCGACCACCAGCCACAGGCGTTGATGCTTGGCTTTCATTTGCGCTTCGACTCCTCGGCCTTTTTCTCGGCGCTACGCATCGAAATGTAGGCCCACGCCAGCAGGCCAACAAGCCCGACCAGCGTAATGGCATAGGCCGGCCAGATGAAATTGACCCACAGATCAGGGCGGGCGACAGTGCCATCCATTACGCCAGAGCCTCCGCCATACGCCGGCTGCGGGCGTCCACGCGCTGCTGCGCCAGCATCGCCCGCATCCGCATCAAGACGATGGCCCCAAACAGAAAGCTGAAGCCCGCCACCGACAGCAGCAATGGCGTCAGCAGCGCCGGCGCGATCTTGGACGAGGCGTTGACCACCGAAATGCTGCTGCCCTGGTGCAGCGTGTTCCACCATTCCACCGAATATTTGATGATCGGCAGGTTGATGACGCCGACCAGCGCCAGAATGGACGACGCGCGGGCCTCACCGCCCTTTTCCGCTTCGCTGGCCGAAAGCGCCAGATAGCCGAGATAGAGGAACAGCAGCACCAGCATCGAGGTGAGCCGTGCATCCCATACCCAATAAGTGCCCCACGTCGGCTTGCCCCACAGCGAGCCCGACACCAGGCAGATCGCAGTGAACGCCGCACCCGCCGGCGCAATGGCGCGCGCCGCAATGGCGGCCAGCGGATGCCGCCAGATCAGCGCGGTGGCCGATGCGATGGCGAGGCTCATGTAACCGCCCGCACCCAGCCACGCGGCGGGCACATGGACGTACATGATGCGCACGCTTTCGCCCTGCTGATAATCCGGCGGGCTGGCGAACAGGCCGATCCACAGGCCGGCTGCGGTGAGCGCCAGGCCAAGCAGCGCCACGATCGGCGTGGCGACACGGGCGATCTTCAGGAATCGCGTCGGGTTTGCAAAACGGTGCACGCGTGTCTTCTAGTCAGATGGCGGGCGTGGGGGAAGGGGGCGAAGCGTCGCCCGCCTCACCAGCCCCAATTACCAACCTTCAATGCGCGTATTCCAACCATCGCCCAGGATCATTCGCGTCACCTTGCCGTCCTTCTCTTCGAAACGCACCACCTCGCCAACTGGGCCACCGCCAGTGGGAGCCATCAGCGTGAAACGGCCTTCGCCCAGCGGTTCCAGAACCACCTTGGTTTCCGCTGCCGGGCCATTGGCCGACAGCAGCACCAATTGCTTGTTGAGTAGCACCACCTGGGTCACGCCGTCGTCATAGGGGCTGCGATAGCGGCCGGCAAAGCGCGCCCAAGCATCGTCCCACAGCGGTGTCGGCTTGGCCTTGGCCGCCTTGGCCACGGCGTCGCCCACGGTGGCCAGCAACTGGTTGGCGATATCGCCGGGGTTTGAATCATTGGTGTTGGTCAGCACGACAACGCCCACCTTGTCGTTCAACTGCACGCGGGTCATCGTGGTATTGCCGGGATAGCCGCCGCCGTGGCCCACGAACGTCCGGCCTTTCACGCGGGCATGATCAAAACCCAGGCCAGAGCCATTTTCCCATGTCTCGTCCACTGATCGCACGCGCAGCGCCTCGCGCCACGATCCGGCCGACAGCACGTTCGGCCCGCTGGTACGCAACTGGGCGGAGATGAATTTGGCGAGATCGGTGACGGTCGAGGTCATCCCCGTCGCCGCCGCCATCCCGCTTGCATCCATGAACGGCAGGATGCGGCGGGTGCCTTCCGGCGTGCGGCTGGCATAGGGCGTTGCCAGGCCGGGATCGGGATTGTCGATGCTGGTGGCCGTCATGCCCAGCGGCGTGGTGATGTTGGCCGTCACATAATCGGCCCAGCGCTTGCCGGTCACTTTTTCCACCACCAGGCCCGCCACGGCAAAGGCCAGATTGGAATATTTCCAGCGCGTCTGCGGCGGGAAGGTTGCCTGGCGTTCCGGCATCAGCTTGATCAGCTCGGCCTCGGTCGGGAAATCGAAGCTGGACCAGTGATCGCCGGCCTCGCGCTGCAGGCCCGACGAGTGGGACAGCAATTGTTCAATCGTGATCGGGCCATCGTCCGGGCCAGCGGGCTTCATGGTGAACCACGGCAGATGTTTCACCACCGGATCATCCAGCCGCAGCTTGCCGGCTTCGCGCAGCTGCAGGATGGCGATGGCGGCAAACAGTTTGGAGTTCGACGCGATGCGGAAGCGCGTGTCGGCGCTCATCGGCTTTTTCGAGGCGACATCGGCAAAGCCATAGCCCTTGGACCACACCAATTGCTGATCATGCACCACGCCCACCGCCACGCCGGGCAGGCCGCGATAGGCGATCTGGCCTTCCAACCAGGCGCTGAACAGGCGGGTGGCGGCGGCGACATCGGGGTTTTCGGCGAGCGTGGCGGTGGGCGGCGCGGCCTGGGCGAAAGCCGGTGTCGCCAGCAACAGTGCCAGTGCGATGGTGCGTGTCAGCATGATGTTCCCCCGAGAAGTTACGCTGAGCCTAGCAGGCCCGGCGCAATCACCAAGAGGGAAACGGAGTCAGCCCAACCGCGACAGCGCCGCCTGCAGCCGCTCGGCCTCTGCGCTGCGCGCCGCATGATCTTCGCGGGCCTTTTCCACCGCTTCCGGCTTGGCCTTTTCGGTGAAGCCGGGGTTGCCCAGCCGCCCGGCCAGCGCGTCGCGTTCCTTGGCGGCGGCGGCCAGCGCCTTGTCGAGCCGGGTCTTTTCGGCGGCCAGATCGATGACGTCGGCGACCGGGATCAGGAAGGTGGCCTCGGCGTGCACCACGGCCAGCCGGCCACCCTCACCCGCGTCGCCGGGCAGGATGCGGGCCAGTCGCTCGATCACGGCGGCATTGCTGGCGAGCCGCACCAGCGTATCAACCGATGCGCCGTCCACGGCGTAAGGCAGTTTCGCTGATGGCGGCACGTTCAACTCGGTGCGCGCCGAACGGACTTCGGAGATAAGGCCGATCAGCCAGTCGATATCGGCGCTCGCCGCGGCGTCTTCCGGCAGGGCATCGGTTTGCACCCATGACGCCAGGATCAGATCGTCGCGGACGGCCAGCTTGCTCCACAATTCCTCGGTGATGAACGGCATCACCGGGTGCAGCATGACGAGGATCTGATCGAGCGCCCAGCCGGCGACAGCGCGGGTTTCGGCGGCGACGGCGGCATCCGCGCCTTCGGCCAGCAACGGCTTGATCAGTTCCAGATACCAGTCGCAGAATCGGCTCCAAACCATCTTGTAGATGGCATCGGCATAGGCATCGAAACGGAAATCGGCGATCGCCTGTTCCAGCGCGCGGGCGGCCTGCTTTACTTCTCCGATGATCCAGCGGTTGACTGGTTGGCTGGCGGCGGGCGGCAGCGGTGACGTGCTGCCGCCGATGCCGTTGGATTGGGCAAAGCGCGCGGCGTTCCACAGTTTGGTGGCAAAGTTGCGATAGCCTTCGATACGGCTTTCATTCAGTTTGATGTCGCGCCCCTGCGTTTCCATCGCGGTCAGCGTGAAGCGCAGCGCATCGGCGCCGAACTTGTCGATCAGCACCAGCGGGTCAATGGTGTTGCCCTTGGATTTGCTCATCTTCTGGCCCTTGGCGTCGCGCACCAGGCCGTGGCAATAAACCGTGCGGAACGGCACATCGTCCATGAAATGCAGGCCCTGCATCATCATGCGGGCGACCCAGAAGAAGATGATGTCGAACCCGGTCACCAGCACATCGCCGGGGTAATGGCGGGCAAGATCGTTCGTCTGCTCCGGCCAGCCGAGCGTGCCAAACGGCCACAGTGCCGACGAGAACCAAGTATCGAGCACGTCGCGGTCGCGATACAGAATATACTTTGAGTCTCGCGAGCTCCACCCCCCTTCAGGCAATTCGTGCGCGACTTGCACTTCATCAATCGTGCATTCGTAACGCTGTGCAAATTGCCGTCTAGCTTCCTCTTCAGTTTCCGCGACTTCGCAGTGACCAATGTTGAAGGCAAACAACGGGCCCATTTTGCTGGAGTCTTCTTCACCGCCTGCAATGAGTTCAGCTGTTTCTTTTGACACGCCATACCACGCCGGAATCCGGTGCCCCCACCACAGCTGGCGGCTCACGCACCACGGCTGGATATTTTCCATCCAGTTGAAATAGGTCTTTTCCCAGGTCTTCGGCACGAACTGCGTGCGGCCGTCATGCACCGCGCTCAGCGCATCCTTGGCGAGTTCGGCGGCGTTCACATACCATTGGTCGGTCAGCCAAGGCTCGATCACCACGCCCGAACGGTCGCCATAGGGCATATGGATGGTCTTCTGTTCGATACGCTCGATCAGATCGAGGGCTTCGAGATCGGCCACGACTTTTTTCCGCGCATCTTCGCGGGTGAGGCCGACATAATTCGCGGGAACACCATTGGCGGCGCAGATGCAGGCTGCGGCATCAAGGATGTTGATCCAGCCGATAGCCTTGTTGCGCTCATAAACCTGCCAATCGTTGAAATCATGGGCCGGCGTGATCTTCACCGCGCCCGACCCCAGTTCCGGATCGGCGTGTTCATCGGCAATGATCGGAATGCGGCGGCCGGTGATCGGCAGCAGCACGTGCTTGCCGATGACCGAGGCATAGCGCGGATCATCGGCGCCCACGGCCACCGCCGTATCGCCCAGCATGGTTTCGGGGCGGGTTGTGGCCACCACGATATGATCGGCGCCGTTATCCAGCCGCGCGCCATCGGCCAGCGGATAACGGATATGGGTGAAGCTGCCGGCGATTTCGCGGGTTTCCACTTCCAGATCGGAAATGGCGGTCTTGAACTTGGGGTCCCAGTTCACCAGCCGCTTGTCGCGATAGAGCAATTTCTGGTTGTAGAGCTCCACGAACACCTTGAGCACGGCCTTGTTGAAGCCGTCGTCCATGGTGAAACGCTCGTTATCCCAATCGCACGAGGCACCCAGGCGGCGCAGCTGGCGGGTGATGGTGCCGCCGGATTCTTCCTTCCACGCCCAGACTTTTTCCACGAACGCTTCGCGGCCCATGGCGGTGCGGCCCGGCGCTTGTGATTCGGCCAACTGGCGTTCCACCACCATCTGCGTGGCGATGCCGGCATGATCGGTGCCCACCACCCAGCGCGCATCGCGGCCATTCAGGCGGTGCCAGCGGATCAGCATATCCTGCAGCGTGTTGTCGAGCGCGTGGCCGATGTGCAGGCTGCCCGTCACGTTCGGCGGCGGGATGACGATGGTGAACGGCTTTGCTTCCGGGCGCGACGGCCGGAAGGCGCCTTCACGTTCCCAGCGGGCGTAAATGCTCTGTTCGAAACTGGCGGGGTCGAAAATCTTGTCAATCATAGCCCACGGCGCATAGCCGCTGGGGGCCGGCTGTGAAAGCCCTACAGAAAAGCCTTACAGCTTGCCGGTCAGCCGCTTGATCTCGTCGCGGGCCAGTTTCTCGACGATTTCCGGCATGTTGGCATCCAGCCAGGCCTTGATCTGCGGCGCCAGCATCGATCGCATCAGCTCGTCCAGGGTCATGCCCGTGCTCGACGCCGGCATCGTCACATGGGCCAGCGATACCGGCAACGGCGGTGCCGTATTGGCCGGGGCCGGCGGCGGTTCCAGCACGGCTTCGCCGGTGGGATCCATCACGCGGGCACGGATGGAAGCCAGAATGACGTCAAGGGCGGGCGGCGGTTCGGTCATGCCAAACAGTTACGACATGATGAAGAAAAGCGCTACACCCCGTGTGGGGTTTTGCCGCCGAAATCGCGCATCAAAAGGCAAACGCATGCGCCTGCGCAAAGCCGGGCAGATCGGGCGCGGCCATTTCGATGAAGGGCAGACCAGCCGGCAGACCACCGGCGGTGAGTGGGCCCACATAGGCGCGGCCCACACCGGCCTGACGCAGCACGGCCGCGATCGCGCCCCCAGGGGCAAGCTGCGCGGCGATGGCCGGCGGCACGGCTGCAATGGCGCCTTCGAACAGGATCAGATCATAGGGCGCGCCTGCTGCCCAGCCTTCCGCAAGCGGGCCTGATTCGCTGGCAATGCCGGCAGCGTTGGCCATGGCAATCAGGGCCGCATCGCTTTCAAGCGCCGTCACCGCGGCGCCAAGGGCAGCAAGGATGGCCGCCGAATAGCCCGACGCGCTGCCCACCACCAGCACGCGCTGGCCCGGTTGCACGGCGGCGCGCTGCAGCAGCAATGCCAGCGTGAGCGGGGCAAGCAGGTGGCGGCTAGGCGCAAGCCGGTGAGCGGCATCGGCATGGGCCAGCCCGGCCAGGCCGGTGGGCAGGAAGGGCTCGCGCGGCGTGGTGGCAAAGGCGGCCAGTACGGCGGCATCGGTCACTCCAACTGTCTTCAATTGGGTGTCCACCATGGTCTGGCGCTGCGCGGCGGAGGCGATTGTTATCATGGGGTGGGCTTTTGCCCTGCGGCGCGCGCGCGCGCAATCGGGATATTGCAGCGCATCAACACCCGGCCCTGCCGCCAAGTTTGACGTTGCCCCCGCGCGGCGGCCTTGCTAGTGCAGCGCTCCACCGTCGAGGCCCGATGGCGGAGTGGTGACGTAACGGACTGCAAATCCGTGCACCCGGGTTCGATTCCCGGTCGGGCCTCCAGTGATTTCATACATGCCAATCGAACCCGGGTCATTTTGGTGGCCAGATCGCCAAGCCGATCAGGTTCGGTTCGATTCCCGGTCGGGCCTCCAGTGTTTCCCCCGATAAGCCGATCCTGCGGTCTCAACCCATCACATCGAACGCGTAAACGCTGCTGGAGTGTCTCGTCTCGCCCGGACGCAGCAGTGTGGACGGGAAGCCCGGCTGGTTCGGGCTGTCGGGAAAATGCTGGGTTTCCAGCGCGAGTCCGTCGCCTTGCCGCAGCAATGTGCCGCCGCCGGCAGCAATACTGCCATCGAGGAAATTGCCGCTGTAGACCTGGATGCCTGGCTCTGTCGTGCTGATCGTCAGGCGCCGGCCCGAGGCGGGATCGCACAGGATGGCCGCGAGCCGGCGTTGGTCGCCGCTGCCATCGATCACCAGATTATGATCCAGCCCGCGCGCCAGCCGGATCTGCGGATGGTCACTGCGCAGCGCCGGGCCAATGGGGCGGGCCAAGCGGAAATCCAGCGGCGTGCCGGCCACATCGGCAATGGCGCCGGTGGGGATCATGCGATCATCAAGCGGGGTATAACGACTGGCCAACAGTTGCAGCACATGGCCGTCAATGGTGCCGGCACCCGCGCCGGCCAGATTGAAATAGGGGTGGCTGCACATGTTGATATGCGTCGCCCGGCTGGTGCGGGCCTGCCAATCGAGGCGCAGGCAATCATGCGCATCCAGTGTCCAGGTGGCGACCATGTCGACTGCGCCGGGGAAGCCATTGTCGCCGTCCGGGCTGTGCAGCGACAGGATCACGCCGGCATGGTCGGGCGTTTCAAACTGCTCGGCCGTCCAGAGCCTTGTGCCCCAGCCGCCGCCGCGCCCGCCGTGGATGGTGATGCCGGTTTCGGGATCGCCTGTCAGCGCGTGGAACTGGCCATCGATGGTGAAACCGCTGCCCGAAATGCGCCCGGCATAGCGGCCAACCAGCGCGTTGAACGAACCGCCGCGATCCCAGCCAGCAAAATCGCCGCGCGTGAGCACGACATTGGCCAGCGTGCCGGCGCGGTCGGGCACGCGAATGGCGGCGAGTGCGCCGCCGCGGGTGAGGATGTCCACCTGCATGCGGCCATTGTCCAGCGTGATGCAGTCGACGGTTTCGCCGTGGGCGTTGGTGCCAAAGCGGCTGGTGTGGGCAGTGATGGTCACAGGTCAGGCCCAGACACGTTCGATGAACCAGAAGCTGGCGATGCTGCCGATGGCGTAGGCGCTGGCCGCGATGGCGGGGCGCAACGCGGCCGGTGAGAGGCGGCGCAGCAGGGCAATCACGGCTGCGGCAACAGCAATGATGGCCAGTTGTCCGGCCTCTACACCCAGATTGAAGGCCAGCAGCGCCACCGGCACATCGGTTTGCGGCAGGCCGATCTCGCGCAGGGCGCCGGCAAAGCCGAAGCCGTGCAGCAGGCCGAACAGGAACGCGACCAGCCAGGGCAGGCGCTCTGACAAGCGGGGTTGGCCGGCTTTCGCTTTCACGATTTCGACCGCGAGGAAGATGATGGAAAGCGCGATCACCGCCTCCACCGGGGCTTGGGGCAGGCCGAACAGGCCGAGCGTGGTGCCGGCGAGCGTGAGCGAATGGGCGATGGTGAAGGCCGTCGCCGCCGCCACGACGGGCCAGCCGCGTTGCAGCAGCAGCACCAGCGCGACGACGAACAACAGGTGATCGAAACCGCCGATAATATGTTCGACGCCGATGGTGAAATAGGTGCGCGCCACCTGCCAGCCATCGGGCATGGCAGCAACGATGGTGGTGGCCTGGCCGGGCAGCAACCGCGCGGTCTGCACGGGCCGGCCCAGCGGCGCGATACGCAGCAGCGTGTCGGTGAGGCCGGGTTCCAGCCCCGAAAGGCCGACGCTGGCGCCATCGAGGCTGTGGGTGCAATCCGCATGACCAGCCGCCACCAGCGCGCCGGCGGACAGGTTGGGCCGGTCCATGGTTATCCGGCAGAAGGGCGGCAGCAGCGGCGCGGCGCTGGCGGCCAGCCCGCCCAGCACCGGGGCCTTCCAGACGATCTTCCACTGGCGCTCGCTGAGCTGGGTCAATTCCAGATAGCCGGGGCGCAATTCATCGGCGAACGCCGGAACAGCGAGCAGCAAGAGGAGCAGCAGGCGCAGCAACTGCCTCATGTGGGCCGCTTGATCGTCACGTCATAGCCGTCCAGCAGCGCCTGCAGATGCGCGTCCTGCGCCTTGCGCACGGCGGCGCTGCGCCAGTCATTTTCCAACCGCTGGCGCACATCGGCGAGGCGCGGCGGCGGTGCGGGCAGGCGCTGATCGATTCGCACCAGATGCAGGCCGAAACCGGAGACGACGGGGCCGCTCCATGCGCCAACAGGCAGCGCGGCGAGGGCGGCAGCGAAATCATCGCCCAATTGCGCGGCTAGATCGGTCTGGCTGACCGTATCGAAGCGGGCGGGCAGCGGCAGTTCCGCCGCCGCGATGCTGGGCCGCGCGCCGGGTCTCAATCCTTGCAGGCTGGCCGCCGCTGTCGCGCGCACGGCCGGCGTGTCATCGCCCAGATAGATGTGATCCAGGCTGTAGCGCGGCGGCGCGGCATAACGGGCCGGACCATCGTCGAGCAGCGCTTGCAGTTCGGCATCGCTGGGCCGCGCGGCTTCGGCTTCGGCGCCGGCAATCGCCAGCATCTTGTTGCGCAGCCGTTTTTTCACCACCTCGTCGTCGGCATCAAGGCCCAGCCGCAGTGCCTCGCGGTAATAGACTTCGCCGCGCACGTGATCGCGGATCAGATCGTCTAGTTCCTGCGCGGTGGGTGGCCGGCGGAAGGCGCGGATATGGTGGTTGACCAGGGCGGCCACCACAGGTTCGTCCACCACGATGCGCCGTTCACCCACGTCGGGAGCGCGGCCCGACAGGGCGACGAACAGCAATGCGCCCGCAATGAGGAAATGCGCCAGCGGTTCCCGCAGCACGGCGGCTGCCCAGCCCTTCATGTCTCAGCGCGCGCCCGGCGTGTACCAGATCGGCGAGGTGTAGGCGCGCTCCTGCGATTTGACCCGCACTTCGGGCGTCAATTTCACCTTGAAGCGCACCGCATCATAGGCCGGCCAGCTTGGCGTGGGGATTTCCAGCACGCGCAGATAATAGAAACTGCTGCGCTTGGGGTCGAACGCCGGATCGGTCCACACCGTGGTGAGCGACGCCGCCCCGATGCTGTTCTTGTAGGTGGCGGTGGCGACATCGACCGTGTCGCCCACCGGGGGCAGCTTGCCGCCCACCGGCTTGCGGTCACCGCTCCACGCCACGTCGAACACCTGCTCGTGGGTCTTGCCCTGGCTGTCGATCCAGCCTTTCACCACCTGCACACGGTCGAGATTGGCGCCTTCCGGGTCTTTCAGGGCCGAGATCAACAGGCGCGGTGCGCCGCCTTTGCCCGGTTTCAATTCCCCACCCATCGGCACGCCGCGCGCATAGCC
>NZ_JANPML010000139.1:0-4674 GCF_031422795.1 Sandarakinorhabdus sp. | reverse complement strand
TGGCAGCCCGATCGCGGCCAAGGCCGGCTTCAGCTATTCTGAAGCCCTGGGCGGCATGAAGGGCAAGAACTGGGATTGGGACAATCTGTGGGGCTGGCTGAAAAGCCCGAAGGCCTTCATGGCCGGCAACAAGATGAGCTTCGCCGGCATCACCAAGCCCGAAGACCGCGCCGCCGTGATTGCCTGGCTCAACAGCCAAAGCGCCAGCCCGCTGCCGCTGCCTGCCGCCCCGGCCGAAGAAGCCCCGGCTGCGGAAGCCGCGCCGGCTGAAGGCGAAGCGGCCCCGGCTGCCGAGTAAGCGCTTCACACCGAATTCAAGGGCGGTGGCCGACAAGGCCGCCGCCCTTTTTCATTGGAAGAAGAAAGAACAGCCTCCGGCGGGCAGAGTCGCAGACCTGCGCCCCCGTTTGGGTGGGGCGGTCCTGGTCCAAGTTCACCTCTCCTCGCCGGGGAGAGGTCGAGAGACGCGCGAAGCGCGGCCCGGGAGATGGGTGCCTCATTCCACCGCGACAACGCCCCTCTCCCCCTGCGGGAGAGGGCGAGAGTCGCCGCAGGCGGCCCGGGGTGAGGGGTTTCGCTTTTGGAAGCCCAAGGCGCGACCCCTCACCCCGCCGCGCTACGCGCGAGTCGCCCTCTCCCGCAAGGGGAGAGGGGAAGAAAACGAAAGTGGACTGCCAAGGGCTCAGCCCCTGCCCGCCGGAGGCCCTTCTCCCTGCCCTCTACAGCCCGTAGTGCGCCTTCACGATGGCCCAGCCTTCCGCCGCCGTTTCGACGAAGTGGAACAGCTTCAGATCATCCGGTGCGATCACGCCTTCTTCGGCCAGGGCTTCGAAATTCACCACTCGGTTCCAGAAATCACGGCCATAAAGCAGGATGGGCAGCGGCGCGACCTTGCCGGTTTGCACCAGGGTGAGCAGTTCGAAGAATTCATCAAACGTGCCGAAGCCGCCGGGGAACACCGCGACAGCCTTGGCGCGCATCAGGAAATGCATTTTCCGCAGCGCGAAATAATGGAACTGCACCGAAAGGCCGGGCGTCACATAGGGGTTGGGCACTTGTTCGTGCGGCAGCACGATGTTGAGCCCCAGCGAAGGCGCACCGCTTTCCCAGGCGCCGCGGTTGGCGGCTTCCATGATCGATGGCCCGCCGCCAGAACAGACGGTGAAGCAGCGTTCGCCGGCTTCACAATGGGTGGAAACCAGTACCGCCAGTTCGCGGGCGACATCATAATAGCGGGCGTTGGCCGCCAGGCGGGCAGCGACGGCCTTGCGTTCAGGAGTCGTGGCAGCAGCAACCAATCCCGGCGCCTCTTCCGGCGACGGGATGCGGGCCGAGCCGTAAAACACGAAGGTGGAATGGATATCGGCTTCGGCCAGCAACAGCTCGGTTTTCAGCAGTTCCAATTGGAACCGCACCGGGCGCAGATCTTCGCGCAGCAGGAAATCACTATCCTGAAAGGCCAGGCGATAGGCCGGGTGTTCCGTCTGCGGCACGGCGGTGGGCGTGTTACCCAGCTTCGCATCGGCTTCGGCGGTGGGGAACAGACGTTCGGGCACAGTGGGCGGTACGGGCGGTGTCATCATGTTCATCTCTCACGCAAAACGGTCGGCGGCGATAGAGCAGGTCGCCAAACTTGTCACGCCGGATTCGTCAGACCCAGGGCGGCGGTGGCGTCGCCCACGCTGTGGTAACGGCCGCCCATGTCATCATGAAGATGGGCGTGGGTGGGAATGTGGAACAGGCTGAGATCGAGGCCCTTGAGGCAGAGTTCGGCAGCGCGTTCGGGCCGGATGATGCCCATCTCTGCCGGCCAGCGCGCCGGATCCGGGCCCAGGCCGGCCGCCGTCATGCCCGTGTAAACGCCGCCGGGCAGCAGCACATGCACATCCAGCGGCTTGCCGGCGTTGCGGCTTTCGGTAGCCAGCCATTCGGCCAGGATCAACACACCATGTTTGGACGCCGCATAAAGCCCATTGCCGAAATTCTGGATCGACGGCGGCAGCGACAGGCTGTTTTCGGAAGCCGTGATGACGATCCGCGCCCGCCAGCCGCCGGCTTCGGCTGCGCGCACCAGCGCCTGTGCCAGCCGTGTTGGCCCCAGCATGTTGATTTCCCACAGCCGGGCGAGGCCGGGATCGTCGATATCGGCCTTCAACAGCCGGCGTGTGTAGCCGATGCCGGCATTGGCAAACACCGCATCCAGCCGGCCATGGCGGGCAACCAGTTGCTCTACTGCCGCCGGGCCAGCCGCGCCGTCGGCCAGATCGAGCACCAGCGCTTCGCCGCCGCACAGGGCCGCCGTTTCAGTAACGCCATCTGCATCGATGTCGGCCGCCGTCACATGGGCACCGCGCTGGCCCAATGCCACGGCCAACGCCCGGCCAATCCCGCTGGCCGCGCCGGTGATCAGCACGCGTTGTCCGGTCCAGTCGATCATCCCCAGTTTCCTTCCCTTGCGTGCATTGACGAAACGCGTTTCCCGATGCGACGTCAATGCCGAGCCGACCCGATGGAGACCACATGATCGACCGCCGCATCCTCCTCGCCGGCCTGCCGCTGATCACCGCCGCCGGCCCTGACCGTTTCGCCGCCCTGCGCCGCGCCATCCCGTTGATCGAACGCAGCGCGGGCGGGCCCATCGGCGTCGCACTCATCGACACCCACAGCGGCCAACGCTTCACCCACCGCGCGGCCGAGCGCTTCCCCTTGTGCTCCACCTTCAAGCTGCTGCTGGCGGCGCGGCTGCTGCACGGCGCCGAAAAGGGCGCGTGGGTGATGAGCGAACGCTTGCCCGTGACCAAGGCGGACATGCTGTTCAATGCACCCTTTACCGAAAAGCGCATTGGCGGCAGTGCCAGCCTGCTGGAACTGGCCGAAGCCATGGCGGTTGTTTCCGATAACCCCGCCGCCAATATCGCCATGGCCCGGGTCGGCGGCCCTGCCGCCCTCACCCGCTGGCTGCGCGCGATTGGCGATCAGACCACCCGGCTGGACCGCAACGAGCCGGAAATGAACAACGAAACGCCGGGCGATCCGCGCGATACCACCACGCCGGCCGCCATGCTCGCCACCGCCCAAGCGCTGGTGGAAGGCCGCATCCTCTCGCCTGCCGGCCGCGCGCAACTGTTTGCCTGGATGCAGGCCAGCAAGACCGCCGATACCATGATCCGCGCAGCGCTGCCGCCGGGCTGGCAAGAGGCCAACAAGACCGGCGCCGGCAGCTGGCACGCCCGCAACATCGTATCGGTGATCACGCCGCCCGGTCGCAGGCCGATCTGGGTTGCTGCCTATCTGTTCGCCGCCCGATCTGAACTGGCCGAACGCAACCGCCAGTTCGTGCCGCTGGGCCGGGCAATTGTTGATTCGGTGGGGTGAACCTGGCCCTGCGACCATCGGCGCACAGACGGCAACCGCGAAACCGCTTGACCGTCGTCGGCAATTCCCTATCCCCAGCGGCGGGCCACGCCGCCCCAACGCGGCGCGAGCTCTCTGTGAGGAGAGAATATGACTGCCAAACCAACCGCGCTTCCGGCGCGTCCGCATTTTTCGTCCGGCCCCTGCGCCAAGCGTCCCGGATGGAGCCCCGAACAACTTGATACGGCTTCCCTTGGCCGGTCACACCGTTCCAAGCTGGGCAAGACGCGCCTTAAGCACGCCATAGATCTGACCCGCAAGATCCTGGGCATCCCCGACACGCATCGCATCGGCATCGTGCCGGCCAGCGACACCGGCGCCTATGAACTGGCGATGTGGACGATGCTGGGCGCCCGCCCGGTCACCGCCATGGCCTGGGAAAGCTTCGGCGAAGGCTGGGTGACCGACGCCGCCAAGCAGTTGAAATTGAACCCCACCATCATCACCGCCCCTTATGGCGAGCTGCCCGATCTGGCTGCTGTGGACTTCAGCACCGACGTGCTGTTCACCGCCAACGGCACCACGTCGGGCGTGCGCATCCCCAATTATAATTGGGTGCCAGCCGACCGCGAAGGCCTGACTTTCGTTGATGCCACCAGCGCCGTATTCGCGCAGGATGTCGATTGGGACAAGGTCGATGTGTTGACCTATTCGTGGCAGAAGGTGCTGGGCGGCGAAGGCGGCCACGGCATGCTCATCCTCGGCCCGCGCGCCGTCGAACGCCTCGAAAGCTACACCCCGGCCTGGCCGCTGCCCAAGATCTTCCGCCTCGTCTCCAAGGGCAAGTTGACCGAGGGCATCTTCGTCGGCGAAACCATCAACACGCCATCCATGCTGGCCGTTGAAGACTATATCGACGCGCTCGAATGGTCGGACAGCTTGGGCGGCCTCGACACGCTCAAGGCCCGCGCCGATGCCAATGCCGCCGCGCTCGATGCGTGGGTGCAGTCGCGCCCGTGGGTCGAACATCTGGCCAAGGACGCGGCTTCGCGCTCCAACACCTCGGTCTGCCTCGTGCTGCCCGGTCTGGCCGAAGACAAGGTGAAAGCGATCGTCAGCCTCCTCGAAAAGGAGAAGGCCGCCTATGACATCGGCGCCTATCGTGACGCCCCTCCCGGCCTGCGCATCTGGTGCGGCGCCACTGTCGACACTGCAGACGTGACCGCGCTCACCCACTGGCTCGACTGGGCCTATGCCGAGGTTTCGGCCTGACCCTTCTCCCCTCCCCTTCAGGGGAGGGGTCGGGGGTGGGGCCGCACC
>NZ_JANPML010000138.1:0-3621 GCF_031422795.1 Sandarakinorhabdus sp. | reverse complement strand
GAACTGATCACCGCTACCGATGTTGATCAGCCACGCATCATATTCCGCGCCCGTATGGCCCAGTGCCAGCAGCTCCTCCAGCATCACCGTCACCTTCACCCCGTTGGGCGTGCCCAGGCTGTAAAGCTGGAATGGGTGTTTGCCGATGGGCAAGTCCTTGTCTTGCGTCGGGCCAGCGATCGGGCGGTTGATGTTGGCGAACCGGCCGCCGAACTCCTTGTCCCAAGTCCAGACTTTGGGCGGCACATAGTCGGTCATGTCGGTTCTCCGGGAAGATCAATCATCCAGCGCAGCATAGACCATGGTGCGCATTTCCTTGCGGACCGGCCAGGTGCTGGACGGGATGAGCTGGGTCATGAAGATGCCGATCAGGTCTTCTTCTGGATCGATCCAGAAGAAGGTGCTGGCCGCGCCGCCCCAGAAATAATCGCCGTTGCTGCCGGGCATGAGAGTCTGGCTGGCGCTCATGGTGGTGGCAAAGCCGAGGCCGAAGCCGACGCCGTCATAGGCGGCCTCGCTGAACAGCGATTTCGACATGGATGCGATGCTGCCGCCGCCGGGCAGGTGATTGGCGGTCATCAGATCGAGCGTCTTGCGGCTGATGATGCGATGGCCGTTCAGCGTGCCGCCGTTGAGCAGCATGCGGCAGAACTGCAGATAATCAGCCGCCGTCGACACCAGCCCGCCGCCGCCGGAAATGAAGCTGGGCGGCTTGAGGTAGGACGAGGCGGTGGGATCATCCTGCAGGGTGATGGTGCCGGTCTTGTCGGGCTGGTAGCAGGCGGCAAAACGGTGCTGCTGCCCGTCGCGGACGTGGAAGCCGGTATCGACCATGCCGAGCGGTGCGAAGATATGTTCGGCGAGAAAATCCTCGAATTTCTGGCCGGAAACCACCTGCACCAGCCAGCCCAGCACATCGGTTGCCACCGAGTAGTTCCAGGCATCACCGGGCGAGAACTCCAGCGGCAGCTTGGCCAGCGCCTGGATCATGCCCTCCAGCGTGCCGGCCTTTTCGATCTCGCCAATCTTTTCGCGGCGATAGGCTTCATCGACGTTGCTGCGCAGCTGAAAGCCATAGGTGAGGCCGGCGGTGTGGCGGAACAGATCAACCACCTGCATCGGGCGCGTTGGTGGCCGGGTCTGAAAGCCCAATTTGTGGGTGCCGGCGACGAACACGCCAAGATTTTTCCATTCCGGAATATAGCGATGCACCGGATCATCGAGCGCGATCTTGCCCTGTTCGACCAGCATCATCAGCGCCACCGATGTGATCGGCTTGGTCATCGAATAAATGCGGAAGATCGTGTCGTCGCGGCACGGAATGCCGCGTTCGACATCGGCCAGGCCTTGGGCATGGCTGTGGACCACTTCGCCGTGGCGGGCGACCAGCGACAGCGCGCAGGGCAGGCGACGGGTGGCAATGTATTTTTCGGCCAGATGCGCGTCGAGACGGGCAAGCCGGGCTGGCG
Organism: Sandarakinorhabdus sp.; assembly: GCF_031422795.1. Classification (GTDB taxonomy): domain Bacteria; phylum Pseudomonadota; class Alphaproteobacteria; order Sphingomonadales; family Sphingomonadaceae; genus Sandarakinorhabdus. Next base: position 2,152 of record NZ_JANPML010000138.1, on the reverse strand, counting down.
AGAATCCCAGAGTGTCGGTCATCGCGGCATCCTTGTCGTGAATTGGCTGTGGCCGATCAGAAGGTCGGCTGATCATATTTGCGCGGTGCCACCTGCCGGTGCAGTTCGCAGATCGCATCGGAACCGGCGGTTTTATACAGGCCGGGGACGAGGCCGTGCACGAAGCATTTCAGGCTGGCGGCGAACATGCGGCCGCCAACGCCAAAGGCGGCGCCCATATGTTCGGTATAGCTTTCATTGACCACGCGCGGGTGTTCGAGAAACAGGCGGGTGAACATGCGAACCTCTCGAGCTATGAATCGGTCAGGCCACAATGGCCGCTGCTTCGCGCTGCCGCAACCGTGCCGTGCCACCCATCAGCCGATTGATCGCCAACGCCACGCCAATTGTGGCCAATAACGTCACCAGCATCAGGTGGATATAGTGGGTGGGCGTCCACACCCAGGTGAACACGGCATACAGGCCAACGCCAAAACCCAACGCCAGCATGACGGCGCTGGCGCGGATGCCGGTGAACACCAGCCCGCAGATGAAAGCGGCCAGGATCGGCATGGAGAGCAGGCCGTTCAACTGCTGCACCAGATTGATGATGGAGGCGGCCCCGCTGTAAAGCGGCACCAGCGCGATGGAGATGGCCACGAAACCCAATGAGATGAAGGTGTTGAGCCGGCCGACATTGGGATTGCGGTTGATATACGCTTCGTGAATGTCACACACCCACAGCGTTGTCGTGCTGTTGAGGATGGAGGTATAATGGGTGAGCACGGCGGCCGCCATGAAGGCTGCGAACGCGCCCGAGGCCCAGGCCGGCATCACCTCGGCAACGATGCGGCCATAGGCGGTGTCCCCCAGCGGACCGAATAATTTGTAGCTGGCGATACCGGGCAGCACGACAATGGCCGGCACGATGCACAGGCGGATCATCCCGGCGGCAAACACGCCCTTCTGGCCTTCGCGCAGATTGGGCGCAGCCATCGCCCGCTGCGTGATGTTCTGGTTGGTGGACCAGTAGAATGTCTGGATGAAGATCATGCCGGTGAGCAGCGTTGGCCACGGGATCGGGCTTTGCGGCCCGCCGACCAGCGTTAGTCGTTCGGCCGGGATGCCAGAGAAATCCCAGCCAATGGCCGACAGTGCCAACCACACAATGGCCAGCGCCGAGCCAAGCACGCCCACCCCGGCGATGGTGTCGTACACCGCGACCGCCCGCAGGCCGCCAAGAATGGCATAAAGCGATCCCGCCACGCCCAGAACCGCCGCCAGCGGCAGCAGCGGCAGATCGGTGCCCGATACCGTGCGCAGGAACAGCGCGCCGGTATAGAGGGTGATCGGCAGATAGATGAGCAGGTTGCCGGCGAGGAACAGCGCCGAGACCAGCGCACGCAGCGCCGGTGAGTTGTAGCGTTTCTGCAGCAGTTCCGTCGTGGTGGTGCAGCCCTCGCGGTAATAGACCGGCAGGAACACCAGCGCGAGAATGGCCAGCCCCGCCACTGCCGAAAGCTCCCACCAGGCCAGCAGCAGCATCTGCTGGCCGTTCATGCCGACCAGTTGATCAGTCGAAAGATTGGTGAGGGTGATGGAACCGGCAATGAACGGCCAGGTGAGGCCACCGCCGGCGAGGAAATATTCACGGTTGCTGTTGGCTTCGCTGCGGGTGCCCTGCTTGCGGCCCATGCGCCGCACCTGCCAGATGGTGGCGAGCGCCATGGCGACGGTGAGCGCGACGAAGACGGCGATTTGCGTGGTGTTCAAGGTTGTCATCACGGTCTAGGTTGCACGTTATGGCCGGTGCGGCTAGGGGCGGGAGCAGTTGCAGCGCGGGCGCTTAGCTCAGTGGTAGAGCATCTCGTTTACACCGAGAGGGTCGGGGGTTCGAAACCCTCAGCGCCCACCACGCCGCAGCCGGGTGCAATAATAGTGCGCAGCACTATTCTTCGACTCCAGCAAGGCCGGCCGGCGACCGAAAACGGCGACCCTCAGGTCGCCGTTTTCGTGGGTCGTCCGACGGCGCGGCTTGGCCGCGCACTAGGCTTCCTGACTTCCTTTCTCCCGTCCAGCGGACTCGGCGGCTTGGCCGCCGGCCGCAGCCGCCAGAACAAGCTTTGCAGCCAAACGCAGGCACGTCGCGCGGGCCGGCGGCCAAGCCGCCGAG
>NZ_JANPML010000137.1:0-2285 GCF_031422795.1 Sandarakinorhabdus sp. | reverse complement strand
GCCTGGGGCTCAACAACGGCGGCACCATCACGGCTGGCGGCCGACTGTTCGTCTCGTCGGGCGGCCAGGTTCGTTCGGCGTTCGATATACCTTCAGACGGTGCCATTGGCACGATCGCGGCGCAGACGCTGGAGATTGCCGGCACGCAGGGTATCGATCTGGTCACCAACACCACGGGTAGCGGTGATGTGTTCATGAACAGCGCAGCCGGGCAGGTGCGCGTGACAGATATCGATGCCAATCGCGATGTCACCCTCAATGGCGTGGCCGGCACCAGCTTCACCCGCGTGCGCGGCGATCGCAATGTTGGTGTGTTCAGTGATGTCGCCATCAATGGAGGTAGTGCCAGTGCCGGCGGCCGCCTCACCGTCACCTCCGACGGCGGCATCACGGTTGGCGCGCTGGATGCCGGCACAGTTGATCCGGCGGCTGGCGTCACACCCGATATCTACGTGCGCGCACTCGGCCCGATTACCACCGGTGCCGTAACCAGCGCCGGCGATGTCGGCCTGCTGGCGCAAGGCGCGCTCGCCACCGGTGGCATCACCAGCGGCCGCGATCTTGTGCTGCTGTCGGGCGGTACCATCACCACTGCGGCCCTGACCACGCCCACCACCGGACGGCTACGCCTCGATGATTTTGCCCAGCGCAGCCTGATCACCTTCCCGAACGGTGTGCCGGATTATTCGGCGCTGCTCGTCTCTGCGCCCACGGCCCGCGCTGGCGACACCATCGTTACCGGCAGTGTGACCACCGGCCTGTTCGAGGCTCGGTCCATCGGCCTGCTGCGGGTGACCGGCGCGATCAATGCCGCCATTGGCGCGCGTCTCAGTGTGCGCTCGCTGGAAATCGGCAGCACCAGCACGCCGGGCTTCCTGGATCTCACGGCGGTGGACAGCCTGGTGCTGGCCGATATCGCCGCGCAAGGCCAGATCAACCTCGCCAGCGATGGCAGCATCACGGCCGGCAACATCACCACAGCGCAATCGCTGGTGCTGGCGGCCAATCGGCCAGGCGCGACGCTGACCACCGGCAACGTGCGTGCCGATGGCGAAATCCGCTTGTCGTCCAACACGACATTGACCGCCGGCAGCTTGTCGTCGGGCAATCGCGTGTTCCTCAATGCCGGCGGCGCGATCACCACCGGGGCCATCGACGCCGGCAGGATCAACTCGCAGTCGGAAGCGTCGGGCGTGTTGTTTGCCACCTCGCCGGCCACCATCCGCACCGGGACGATCAATGTTTCGGGCAGCGCCACGCTTTCGGGCGTGCTGGGCGTGACGACGGGCAATGTCACGGCATCGAGCGGCATTGTCCTGCTTGATACCGGCGGCGTCACCACTGGCGCGCTGAGCACCTCCACCAGTGGCTTCGTCTATATCGCCGCGCATGATCTGTTGCCGCAGATCACGTTCGATCAGGCTGGCAATCCGCAGTTTGCGGCGCTGTTGGCCACCACGCCAGAACGCCTTGTGGGCGACATCAACATTGGCGGCCCGGCCAGCACGGGAACCTTCATCGCAGCGGCCACCGGCAGCTTTGTTGGCGGCAATACCACGGCGTCAACCAGCATGCTGGTTGCTGTTGGCGGTACGGCCACACTGGGCTCCAGCATCAACACGCCCAGCCTGTTGGTCACCTCCAGCAATATCGTCCTCGATCCGCAAGGGTCGGTGGGCGCGGCCGGCGGCAGCATCCTGTTCCAGATCAGCCAGGCCACCTCGGCCGTGATCGGCGGGGCCGGCACGACGGCGACCGGCACCTATAGCCTGTCCAACGCCGAGTTTGGCGCGCTGCGAGCCAGCAGCATCCGGGTTGTGAGTTTTGCCAACGGCGGCATGACGGTTGAACAACTGGCGCTGCCGGCAATTGCGCCGGGGCAGATCGCCAATCCTGGTGTGACCCTGCAAACGCGCGGCACGATGCGGGTGACAGGCGCTGTCACCATGGCGCAGGCCGGGGCGGACAATCGACTGACCCTGAGTGCTGCCGATCGCATCGAAGTGGTGCAGGGCAGCGGCAGCGTGCGGCTGGGGGCGGGCGTGGATACGCCGGCCGGCACGCTGTCCATCACCGCGCCGCGCATCTGGGTGGCGAGCGAAAGCCTGCTCACCGAACTGGCCGGCACCACCTTGATCGGGCAGGCCCGCATCGACGCGGTGAACGCGGCTGGTGCATCAGTGGTGGCAGGCGGCTCCATCGGCGCCGGCAGCATCCTGATTGGGGCCGATCGCGAGGTGCTGATCCAGAACAGCGGCACCGATCGGTTGAAGGCCGGTTTCACC
>NZ_JANPML010000136.1:0-14601 GCF_031422795.1 Sandarakinorhabdus sp. | reverse complement strand
GCGAATCGCGCCGAACGGGCCTGATTCCACTCTGGACTGATTCGAATCGGCGGTCTGGCGATTCGTTTTCTGGGCCAGAATGGTGGTTAATTGGACTGTTCAACAAATTGGTCGCAGGGCGCGTGTCATTTTGGCCACACGGGTTTTTGTGACGGAATCCCCCCGAATTCGCCCTCGGAACGGCCATTTCGGGGCTTTTTTCCGCACTTAACAGGCCTCCCTAAGCCTTTGAAAACCATAAAAATTTACGATTCAGTGCGATTCCTAAGTTCTTGTTTCAATGGGGCAATTTTGGCACGCAAGTGTTATCAACCACTGTCGGCTTTAACTAGAGATAACGACGTGTAAATATTTACTAAAAAACGTAAACTATGATGAAAATCGACGTAATATAGACAAATTTTATAAACCAAATTCGATATTGTTCAAATCGTTACGGCGGTTTATTTAGATTGCGGGATATCGGCCGGAGGAAGCAGTGGTTTTCATCCGATCGGCGTCAACGGTCATCCCTCCCGTTCGCTCGTCTAAATGAGCGGGACCTTGCAAGAAACGGATCAGGGAAAATCCCGGTCCATTAACAGTGGGAAGAAAAACGATGATGAAGTTCCTGATCGCTCTGAAGGGCAACAAGTCCGGCGCCTCGGCTGCTGAATACGCTCTGATCGTTGCCGTGCTCGGCGGCTTCGTGGTTCTCGGCGCCACCGCTTTCGGTGGTTCGCTGCAGAGCGCCATGACGCAGACCGGTACGGCTCTCGACGCCGAAGCTTCGACCACCTTCTAATCCGGTTCTGGCCGGGGCGTTCGCGCCCCGGCCAGTTCTCCTGCCGCCAGTGTACAGGTGGCAGCGTTTCAGGCGGTTCCTGTTGTTCGGGCCTGAAGCAGATTTGGCAACGGTGACCGCAGCGCTTTCCTGTTCCGGTACCGTTCCCATCGAACAACGGGTGAATTTCAGGTGGCGGCTCTGGCCGTTGCCAGGGCGCGTTCCCGATGACGGGTAGCCCGCACGTGTAAAAGTAGCGTTCGGGCGTAACTGTCAAGCTGGACCGTTGTCTGGCCGTAACAGGGGTATTCAGCTGGTCGATCCGACCGGGCTGGAGACAGTTGCAAGAGGGGCGAGCTGTGCACATGCAGACGAAGGACAAGCCACGGTCGCTGATGGGTGCTGCATGCACCATCAAGCTTGACTGTGCCCACCGGGTGGCCCGCTGATGCGCCGCTCCTCCATCATCATGCTGATCGCCGCTGTCGCGCTGGGATTGATCGCGGTGCTGTTTGCCCGCACCTTCCTGAGCAGCGGTGACGACGCTGGTTCGCAAACCGCCGCTGTGCGCACCGTGCCTACGGTTGTTGCCGCTGCCGACATCAAATTTGGCGAAAAAATCAAACCTGAAATGGTCAAGGTGGTCGATTGGCCGGCCAACACCCTGCCCCAGGGCAGCTTCCAGCGCCTGGACGAGCTGACCATGGGCGCCGGCCGCACGGCCATGCGCCCGATCGTGGCGAATGAAATTCTCACCGAAAACTCGCTGGCCACTGGTGCCAATCGCTTGTCCACGGCGCAGTTGCTGGGCCCGCAGATGCGCGCAGTTTCGGTGCCGGTGAACGAGGTTTCGGGCGTGGGCGGTCTCGTCTTCCCCGGCGACCGTGTCGACGTGTTCATGACCCGTCAGCCCGAAGAAGCCATGCCCTATTCTGAACTGCTGGCCCAGGGCGCGCGCGTGCTGGCCGTGGGTTCCGACATGAATGTGGGCAAGGAAAAACCCGAACTCGTCAAGACCGCCACGCTGGAAGTGACGCCGCTGCAGGCCCAGAAGATCGCGCTGGCGGTCACGGTCGGTTCGCTCAATCTGGCGCTGCGCCACTTCAGCGATGAAAGCCGCATGCGTCTTCAGACAGCGCAAGTGATGGACTTGAATGATGGCACCATCACCCGCCTGGTGCGCAAACCCAATTCCGGTGGCGCGGCGCCGTCCGGCCCGCCGGCTCCGTCGGCCGGTAACAGTGGCCAGGCGCCGGTCGGCCCGGGCGTGGTTGTGATGCGTGGTACCAGCAATGGCACGACCTCCAGCTTTGAATCGGTGATCGGCAAATGATGCTTCGACCCCTTCTCGCCATTGGCCTCGCCGCTACGGCGCTGGCTGCTCCTGCCACTCAGGCCGCTGAAAGCAGCGTGGAGGCAGCCACCGGGCTGACGCTCAGCCTGCCCATCAACAAGTCGCAAACCCTGCGCGTGCCGCGGCCCTTTGCCCGCATCGCTGTCGGCAACGCCAAGATCGCCGATGTCAGCCCGGTCACCAACCGCGTGGCCTATCTGCTGGGCAAGGAAATCGGCACGACCAACCTGACGCTTTATGATGCCAAGGGCGGCGTGATCGCCGTGGTCGATGTGACGGTAACGCCGGACGCCATGGGCCTGAAACAGAAACTGGCGGAAGTGCTGCCCACCGAGAATCTGGGCGTACAGGTTGCCAACGACCGGCTGATCCTGTCGGGCACCGCCAGCAGTGCCGCCGCAGTGCAGCGCGCCATGACGATCGCCATGGCCTATGCACCGGACAAGGTCATCAACATGACCGGTGTCGGCACGGCCCAGCAGATCCTGCTGGAAGTGCGCTTTGCCGAAATGCAGCGCGGCACCGTCAAGGCGCTGGGCATCGACCAGGTTCAATTTGGCACGCAAAACGATGGCACGCTGGCCCGCACCAATGCGCAAGGCGTTGGCCCCGGCTTCGGCATCACCGGCACCTTTGGCGGCGCCTTCTCGATGCCGGGCTTCTCGTTCCGTTTCCAGGCGCTGGAGCGCCAGGGGCTGATCCGCACGCTGGCCCAGCCCAACATCATCGCGCTGTCGGGTGAAACCGCCAACTTCCTGGCGGGGGGTGAATTCCCGGTGCCGGTGGCTGTGACCCAGAACAATCAGATCGCCATTGAATTCAAACAGTTCGGGGTTGGCCTCGCTTTCACGCCCACCTTGCTGGAAGATGGCCTGATCAACCTGCTGGTGGCGCCGGAAGTTTCCAGCCTCGATCCGGCCGCCGGCCTGACGCTGGCCAATCTGCGTATTCCCGGCCTGAAGGTTCGCCGTGCGCGCACCACGCTGGAACTGCGCGACGGCCAGACCTTTGCGCTCGCGGGTCTGATCCAGAGCGATTTCCGCGATACCGTGAACGCCGTGCCGCTGTTGGGCAAAATCCCGATCATCGGCGCGCTGTTCCGTTCCAGCGACTTTGAACGGCAGGAAACCGAGCTGGTGATCCTGGTGACCCCGCGCATCGTGCGCCCAGTCGCGGCCGGCGCGGCTCTGCAGGTGCCCACCGATCGTGTTCTGGAACCCAGCGATACCGATTTCTTCCTGCTCGGCAAATCGGAACGCCGGATGAAGCCAGGCCTTGCCCTGCCTTTGCCCGGCCCGGCCAGTGCCATCAACAAGCCCGGCGGTGTTGCTGCCGAGCACGGACATATTGTGAGGTAAGCGATGTTCAAGATTGCAACATCCCTGCTGCTCGTTGCCCTGATGGTCAGCCTGGCAGCACCGGCGGCAGCCGACGACAAGGGCCTGGGCCTTGTCACGCAGAACAACATCGCGATGATGACGGTTGATCTCACGCCCAGCTATGCTGGTATCAAGATCGAAGGCGGCAATGGCATGCTGGCCGATACGGCCCTCACGCGTTATCGCACTGGCCAGGTCAAGCCGCTGCGCTCCTTGTCGGGCGAGTCCAAGCTTGGCGGCGGAAGCGCCACCGGAACCGATGCCCCAGTGAACCAGCAAGCCGCTGGTCCGCGCTGATGGCCCTGCTGGCGCGTCTTGCTGCCTTGGGCGGCCGCGACAAGGCGGAAGCCGAGCCGTCGGCTGATGCCGGTGATCTGCGGGTGACGCTGGTGGTGACGCCAGCGACGGCCGCCACCATCGATCCGTCGCATCTTGCGGGCCTGGGCGCCGCCATCCACGTGTTTGACGGCGGTCTCGACAAATTCTCGGTGAACGGGCCCTTGTTGCGCCGCACCGATCTGGTCGTGCTGGAAATCGATCCGAACAACGCCAATGAACTGGCCGCGCTGGAGGCCTTTGCTCTCAGCGTGGGTGCCCGCATCCCGGTGGTGGCGGCAGCGCATGATCTGACCATCACCACCACCCGGCGCTTGATGCGTTCCAGCGTGGCCGACGTGCTGCCAATCCCGTTCAGCCGCGAGGAACTGGCGCAGGCGCTGGATACCGGCCGCGAACGGCTGGGCCAGCTTCGCACCGGCGGCGGCCCGGCCCGCAGCGGCAACGTGATCGCGTTCCAGGGCGTGTTGGGCGGGATCGGAACCACCATGATTGCCACCCAGCTGGCGCAGATCTGGGCCGCCAACAAAAAAGTGTTGCTGATCGATCTTGATCTGCAGCGCGGCAATGCGGCGATGTACATGAATCTGAAGCCGCGGCTTTCGATTGCCGATCTTATCGAAGCCGATGACCGGTTGGACGCCGAGTTCCTCAAGATGGTGCTGGAACGCCACCAATCGGGTGCTTCGGTGATTTCCTCGCCGAACGACATGTCGGCACTGGATCTGGTGACGCCGGAGTTCATCGATCGCCTGCTGGATGTCGCCACCCAGAATTTCGATCTGGTGCTGCTGGATATGCCCGGCATCTGGATGGATTGGACGGCGATGGCCATTCAGAAGGCCGACCTTTTGCTGCTGATCTCCCACATGACCGTGTCGGGTGTGCAGCAAGGCCGTCGCCAGCTTGACGTCGCCGAAGCCAATGGCCTGGGCGACCGGGTGCGGGTGGTGATGAACCGGCTGATCCCCGGCATGTTCGGCAAATATGATCTGAGCGAAGCGGAATCGGCGCTGCGTGGCCGGGTGCATTTTGCCGTTGCCAATGATTTCCCCACCGTTTCGGCGGCGCAGGATGAAGGCCGCAGCCTGGGCCAGATCAAGATGAAATCGCGCATCGAAAAGGATCTGCGCGCCATGGCCGCGCAGATTGGTGACGAACTGGTCAGCATGGGGGCGATGGCATGATCTTCCCGACCCGCCGCAAGACCGGCGTCCCGGCTGACGCGGCCACAGATTCGCCCACGGTGAGCGTGCAGACCGCCACGCCGGTGGCCGCGCCGGCCCCGGTGGTCAGCATCAAGGATCGCCGCCGCGACGATTATACCGAACTGAAAGTGATGCTGCACCAGCAGCTGATCGACCGCATCAACCTGGCGGCGCTGGAAACCATGACGCGCGAGCAGATGCAGCGCGACATCGGCGACATCGTGCAGGAAATGCTGAAGGAGAATAACCAAGCCCTGAACGCCGCCGAACGGCGTCAGCTGGTGGAAGATATTCTCGACGAACTGCTTGGCCTGGGCCCGCTCGAACCGTTGCTGAAAGATCCGACCATCTCCGACATCATGGTCAACAGCGCCACCAAGGTGTTTGTGGAACGGCGCGGCCGCATCGAGGAAGTCGGCACGCGGTTCGCCAGCGACCAGCATCTGCTGCGCATCATCGGCAAGATCGTTTCCAACGTCGGCCGCCGCGTCGACGAAAGCTCGCCGATGGTCGATGCGCGCCTGCCCGATGGCAGCCGTATCAACGCCATCATTCCGCCGCTGGCCATCGACGGGCCCTGCCTTTCGATCCGCAAATTTCCGCCCAGCCGCACCAGCCTCGACAAGCTGGTTGAATATGGCTCGATGACCGAAGATTGCGCCACCATGCTTAAGGCAGTGGTGGCCAGCCGCCGCAACCTCATCGTGTCGGGGGGTACCGGTTCCGGCAAAACCACCATGCTCAACGCGCTGTCTGCCTCGATCGGCAGCCACGAACGCGTGGTGACCATCGAGGATTCGGCGGAACTGCAATTGCAGCAGAGCCACGTCGTGCGGCTTGAAACCCGTCCGTCCAACATCGAAGGCCGCGGCGAGGTCAACCAGCGCGATCTGGTCAAGAACGCGCTGCGTATGCGGCCGGATCGCGTCATCCTGGGCGAAATCCGGTCGGGCGAAGCCTTTGACATGCTGCAGGCGATGAACACCGGCCACGATGGTTCGATGACGACCCTGCACGCCAACACGCCGCGCGATGCGCTGTCGCGTCTGGAACAGATGATCGGCATGTCGGGCATCGATATCAGCCCGAAATCGGCGCGCGCCCAGATCGCTTCGGCGATCAACGTCGTGTGCCAGCTGGAACGCCTGCAGGATGGCAGCCGCCGTGTCACCTCGGTGGCCGAAATCACCGGCATGGAAGGTGAGATCATCCTGATGCAGGAAATCTTCAAGTTCGTGCGCGAAGGCGTCGATGAAATGGGCAAGGTCATCGGCGAAATGCGCCCGATGGGGGTGCGGCCCAAGTTCATGGAAATTCTGAAGTCGCGCGGTTTCGATCTGCCCAGCACCATGTTCGATCCCTTCAAGCGCAAGGAGGGTTGAAGTGCAGCTGCCATCGTTCATCGACCCCGAATTCGTTTTCTACGGCATCGTTTTTCTGGCCGTGGTGCTGCTGCTGGAAGGCGGCTTCATGTGGTACCGCGACAATTACGGCAACAAAAGGCGGGTTTCGAAGCGTATGGCGCTGATCGAGAGCGGGGCGTCATCGGAAGAGATGATCACCGCGCTGCGCCGGCAGACGACCGACGTGTCAAAGTCGTTGCTGCCGTCGCTCATCCGCTATCTCGACAGCCGCATGAACCAGGCCGGCGTCCGCATGAGCGCGCAGCGCATGCTCAGCTGGATGGGCACCGTCACGCTGCTGATCGGCTTCCTGTTCCCGCTGATCGGCGGCATCAGCGGCCAGATCACCTCTGCTGGCGGTGTTCTGCTGATCGTGTTGTTTGCCGGCGGCATCGGTATTGCCCTGCCCATCCTGTACCTCAACTATATCGCTGCCAGCCGCCTGAAAAAGATCGAGGCGCAGTTCCCGATTGCGCTGGATGTGCTGGTTCGTGGTTTGCGGGCGGGTTACCCAGTGTCGGGCGCGCTGGAACTGGTCGTCAACGAAATGCCTGATCCCCTGGCCTCGGAACTGGGCTTGGTGCTGGCTGAAATGAACTATGGCTCACCCCTGCGCGACGCGCTGGAGGGTTTTGCCAGTCGCGTGCAGACGCCGGATATCAACATGTTCGTGGTATCGGTGGCCATTCAAACTGAAACCGGCGGCAGCCTCGCCGAAATCCTCGACAGCCTGACGCGGGTGATCCGCGACCGGGCCGCGATGGTGCTCAAGGTTCGCGCGCTGGCCTCAGAAGGCAAGATGACCGGCGCATTGCTCACCGCCATGCCGATCATCACCTTTGTCGGCGTTTTCACGAGCCAGCCCAGTTTCTATCTCGATGTGGTTGGTGATCCCTGGTTCATGCCCGGTGTTTTGGGCGTGCTGTTCCTCTATGTTCTGGGTGTCGTGATCATGCGCCGCCTCATTTCGATCAAGGTGTAACGGCGATGGGCAGTGCAGCCATGGCGAACTGGATCGTGCTCGGGCTGGTGTTCGCGGCCGTGATGCTGGTCGTGCTGGCGCTGGCCCCGATGGTGCTGGGCCGTTCTGATATCAAGGGGCGTCTGGCCAGCCAGGGTGGTGGCGCGGCTGTCGATGACGGCCCGGGCAGCATCCGCAACGATCTGCTCACCTCGCGCTGGGCGCAGCTGCTGCACGAAATCGAAGCGCGCGGTCTCAGCCTGACCGACGATGCCTCGGGCAAGATCGCGGACAAGCTGCAGCGCGCCGGCTTTGATCAGCTCTGGGCGCCCCGCGCCTTTACGCTGGCCCGCGCCATCGGCACGCTGACTCTGCCCACGCTGGTGGTGTCCGTGCTGGCCGTCAGCGGCGACTGGCCGCCGCCGGTCAAGCTGTACATGATGCTGATGGGCGCTGCGGTTGCCGGCCTTTATCTGCCCGGCATCATCGTTGGCTCGCGCGCTGAAAACCGCGCCCAGGAAGTGCTGAACGGCTTCCCCGATACGCTCGATCTCATGCTGGTCTGCCTCGAAGCCGGGCTTGGCATCGATGCCGCCTTCAGCCGTGTCGGTTCCGAAATCGTTGGCTCGCACCCGCTGCTGGCCAAATTGTTCGGCCAGGTCAGCCTTGAACTGCGCGCCGGTCGCAGCCGCGAAGTGGCGCTGCGCATGCTGGCCAAGAAAAGCGGCGTGCCGGAAATCACCTCGTTCACCACGCTCATCATCCAATCCGACAAGCTGGGCGCATCGGTGGCGTCGGCGCTGCGCATCTATGCCGGCGAAATGCGCGAAGCCCGCCGGCTGCGTGCCGAAGAAAAAGCCCACAAGATCCCGGTTCTGCTGTCGATCCCGCTGGTGTGTTTCATGCTGCCCGTCATGGTGTCGGTGCTGATGCTGCCGGCCGCGATCGGCATGAAGAACCAGATGGCGCAGGTGGAAAAGCAGGAGCAATCCAACAAGGCGGCGAGGGGCAAATGAAACAGAAAACCGCGCTTCTTCTTGCGCTCGCCGGCTCGTCGCCGGCGCTGGCCGACGGCTTTGATTCAAAAGACATCCGGCCGCGCAACGATGGCCTGCCCAGCGGCACCGTCGCCAACAACCAGGATGAAACGGCTGCGCTGGCCGAAGGCCGCAGCCTGTTGGCGGCAGGCAACGCCGCGCAGGCGATTTCCGCGTTCCGTCAGGCGCTGGGCCAGAATTCTGGATCGGTGGCGGCCCTGAACGGCATCGCCATCGCTTATGATCGGCTGGGCCGCATCGATCTGTCCCGTCAGCATTTCGAAATGGCCCTCGCGCTCGAACCGGGCGCGGGCGATATCGCCTATAATCTGGGCTGGACCCTGCACCGGGCCGGCCAGCATCGCGACGCCATCGCATGGCTGCAGCGGGCCAGCAGCAGCGACGATGGCCGCGCCGCCACCGCCGCGCGCCGCGCCCTGTTGCTGGTGGCCGCTGCGCTGGAAAACGCTGCTATGGTGCCCACCATTGCGGCTGATGCGCCGGTGCGCGTTGCCAGCGCCCGTATCGACATGGCGAGCAGCGGCGAAGCCGTGCTGGTGTTGCCGAGCGCGATCAGCCATCCGGTCACGGCGCCACGTCTGGCGATCGCGCAGCGTGCCGGCGGCGTGCCGGTGGCCCGGATCAACGCCAGTCTGGCACTGTCCAACGCCGGCGAAATGCCGCTGCTGGCCGCACCGATCACGCTGGCCCCGATCACGCTGGCCCAAGAAAGTGCCGCAGCGCAGCAGGCCGCACCGGCGCTGATTGCGGCCAATCTCGACAATCTTGCCGCGCTCACCATCCCGATGGCAACGCTGTCGCTGGCCGAAGCGGCCCCGGCGATGGCGAACACGGCAGCCGTGTTGTTGCCGCAGGTGATCAATGTCACCGATGTGCCGCCGGATTTCAGCCAGTTGCTGGCCGCCGGTGATTCAGTGGCGCAGGTGCTGCTGCCGTCGTTCCAGCCGGCGCCGCTGCGCCTGCTCGATCTTGCAGCCTTGCCGGAACTGGCCACGGCCACGCCGCTGGCGCCGCGCCGTTTCCTGGCGCCGGCCGCTGTGGCGATCGACTGGCTGGCTGGCTTTGACGCCTCACGCTTTGCTGTCGCTGGCGAAGACCGCGCCTACATGCGCCTGGTGAACGCGCTTTCGGCCCAGGCCGATCCCGGTGCCGTCGACGACACGGACGCGGTGCGACTGGCGATTGCCCGGCTGGAAGCGCTGGTTGCCCGCATCGGAGCCTTGAGTGCCTGATGGCGCCGAGCCATTTGGCCAATCGCCCGAAACGATTGCGCCGCTTGCGTCGCCGACTGCCGATCGCGATGAGCTGTCAACGTCCAGCCCGACCCCGCTGTTCCAGCAGCTGCACCGATTGGCGTTCCTGATCCTGTTGGCGGCGCTGGCCACTGCGGTGGTTACCCCAGCCATGGGCCGACCAAAACCGCCAAAGCCCGTCGCTGATATGGCTGCCACGCTGGTGCAGCCCACCCCGCCGCCCGGCCCCGAGGCGCTGGCCATGCTGGATGCCGCCATCGCCGAAGGTCGGCTCGACAATGCCCGCGCCCTGCTGGCACCGATGTGGGCAAGTGGCGTTCCCGATGTGCAATTGCGCGCAGCTGAACTGGCGTTGGCTGGTGACAGCCTGCCCGAAGCCGCCGAAGCCTTCACCGGGCTGATCGACGGCCCGCTGGCGGCAGTGGCGCGCCAGGGCCTGGGCATCATCCGCCTGCGCGAAGGCAAGGAAGCCGAAGCGCGTCCGCTGCTGGAACAGGCCGTGGCAGCCGATCCCGGTCTGGCCCGCGCCTGGAATGCGCTGGGCGTGCTGGCCGACAAGGCGCGCGACTGGCCGGCGGCCGATGTGGCGTATGGCAAGGCGGTGGCCGCAGCCCCGCAAGATGCCGGCATCCTGGCCAATCGCGGCTGGTCGCACTTGCTGCGCGGCCACCACGAAGCGGCCGAACGTGATCTGGTGGCCGCGCTGAAGCTGCAGCCGACGCTGAAGCCAGCGCGCACCAATCTGACGCTGGCCCGCGCCATGCAAGGCCGCTACCAGGAAGCCTTCCTGCTCAGCGACAAGACCAGCCTTGCCACTGATCTGAACACGGTGGGTTATGCCGCGATGATGCGCGGTGATCTCAGTGTGGCCGAAGCCTATCTCAACCGCGCCATGACGTTGAACCCGCAGTTCGACCGCGCCGCCTGGGCCAATCTGCAATATCTGGCCGAACTGAAGGCGCAGAAGCTGCGTGAACCCAGCGCCGGCGCGCCGCCCAGATGATGGTTGTTGCGGCATGACATTGGCTGATGCCGGTTTTTGGTTGATGGCGTTGTCGGTGCTGGCCAGTGCCGGCTTTGATCTGCGCACGTTTGAAATCCCCGATACCATCACCGTATTGATCATCATCGGCGCCGTGCTGTTCGGGCTGGGCACGCCGGGGTTCAACTGGGCCAGCCATGCGGCAGCCGGTGGCGCTTTCTTTGCCTTTGGCCTGCTGGCCTTTGCGCGTGGCTGGCTGGGCGGCGGCGATGTGAAGGTGATGACCGGCTGCGCCTGCTGGGCAACGCTGGGCACATTGGCGGCGCAGGTCGTGCTGATCGCCATTGCCGGCGGCATGTTGGCGCTGGTGTTGATGCTGCTGCGGCGCGGCCTGGCGCTGGCCGGCATCACCGGCGAAAATGCGCCGCGGCTGGTGCAGGTGGGGGCGGATCTGCCTTATGCCGTGGGCATTGCGGCCGGCATGGCCGTGTGGGGCTGGCGGTTTCTGCCGCTGCCCTGATCGGCGCGGTCTGTGGCCAAAGTGCATCGTCATGGTTTTGTAACGGCACGGCCATCGAACCGTCATCTGGCAGTAAACATGCCGTAACACTGGCTGCGTAGCGGCGCTCCTGTCTGCCGAACATCGGGTTCGGCGTAATGGGGCCTTGTCATGATCCTGAACCTGTCTGCACGCGGCACTGCTGCGCTTCGTCTTGCGCTGCTGGCCAGCCTGGCGGGTTCGCCTGCCATGGCGCAGGTGATGGCTGTGGCCGAACAGGCGGGCAGCGATCAGGCCGCCCCCACGCGCACCCGCGCCGGCGAAACCACCACAGCAGAAGACGGCGAGATCGTCGTTTCGGGTGAGCGCCCGATCCGCGAATCCGAACGCGCCGCGCTGCTGGTGCAGAAGAACAGCGACCAGCTGGTCAGCGTGCTCTCTGCCGACAGCGTGGGCCGCCTGCCCGATCAGAACATCGCCCAGGCCGTGTCCCGCCTGCCCGGCGTCGCCGTACAGCGCGATCAAGGCCAGGCCCGTTACGTCAACCTGCGCGGCGCGCCGCTGAACTGGACCACGCTCAGCTTCGACGGCATCAACGTCATCTCGCCGGAAGGCCGTGATGCGCGCTTTGATTCCATCCCGTCGGCCATCGCCACGCAGGTGATCGTGCGCAAGGCCGTGACGCCCGACATGACCGCCGAAACAATTGCCGGCAACATCAACGTGATCACGCGTTCGGCCTTTGATTACAAGGGCCTGCACGTGCAGGGCCGCGCCGGCATCGGCACGGTCGATCTGGGCGGCGGCACCGAATATGAAGCCACTGGCGTGATTTCGGATCGCTGGGAAACCGGCATCGGTGAAATCGGCGCCGTGCTGTCGGGCAGCTTTTACGAACGCACCATGGCCACCGACAACACCGAAACCGATTGGGAAACGGTGAGCCGCGATCTGCGCCCGATCACCGGCGATGCCGCCAACACGCTGGTTGATACCGCCGGCGGCCCGCGCCGGGTGTGGGCGCGTGAAACCGAAAACAAGCTCTATCGCCTGACCCGCCGCAACTACAGCGTGTCGGGCCGGCTGGAATGGGCGCCGGACAGCGACAACAAGATGTTTGTGACGTCGATCTATTCGGCATTCACCGACGACGAGCTGCGGTCCAACTATATCTTCGATCTGGACGATCAGGAAGGCCGCGTGCCCAACCTGAACACCGCCTGCGCCAACAGCGTGCTGGCTCCCAACACCACCGGCTATGCCGATGCCTGCGTCAACAGTCCGTTCCGCGGCACCGTGCATGGGATCGACATCGCCTCCAACCTTACGTCGCGCGAATTCCGCCAATCCGTTTTCATCAACACCATCGGCGGCGACCACAAGTTCGATGGCTGGACGGTGAGCTGGCGCGGCAACTACACCCAGTCCAAGGATGATCGCAGCGTTCCTGCGCAGTTGAATTATGACAGCCCCGGCTTTGGCAGCAATGGCGCCACCGCCACCAGCCGCCCAACCGTGTTCTATGATCTCACTGATCCGCAGGCCCAGCGCGTCGAACTGTATCGCACGCTGCGCGCCGCCGATGGCACGCTGTCGCGCGGTGACCGGGTGCAATCGATCGCCGATTTCCCCACCTCGCTCAGCCGCGTGCGCTCCACGCGCGCCATCGACACCACGGATGCCTATACCGGCCGCATCGACATTGCCCGCGAAACCGAGTTCCTGGGCAACACCAAGTTCAGCGTTGGCCTGCAGTATGACAACCGCGTCAAGGAAGTCGATGAACGCCTGCTGGATGTGAACAGCAGCGCCACCTTCAACGGCGTCAACATCTTCACCCAGGCCAATCTGCCGCTCAGCCCGGCCGCGGTGAGCATCCCTGATCCTTACAAGGGCCAGCTGCCGCTGGGGTATAGCTTCCCCTATTTCGGCAAGCAGAACATCATCGACGTGGTCCGCGCGGTGGAGCCGTTCTCCAGCTTCAACTTCAACAACAACAATTATTACAAGGTCGCCGAAGAAGTGTGGTCGGGCTATGCCATGGCCGTCACCAAGCTGGATTGGGGCAGCATCATTTATGGTGCCCGCTTTGAACATGTGACCAACGAAGCCACCGCCTTCCGCGCCCTCACCGCTGGCGGCCCGGTCACCACGCTCAACACCATCAACCGCGATTTCACCCAGATCTATCCCAGCCTGCACATCAACTGGAACGCCACCGAAGAGATGAAGGTGCGGCTGTCGTTCAATACCGGTGCGGCCCGCCCGGATTATCCGGTGCTGCGTCCCAACTTCACCTTCAACGATGCCAACATGACCGTTTCGGGCGGCAACCCGGATGCCAAGCCGGAACAGACCCGCGGCGTTGATCTCTATTGGGAATATTATCCGCGTCGCGGCGGCTTCTTCATGGTGGGTGCCCACTACAAGGATGTGCGCGACGTGCTGTTCGGCTCCACCCGCCAGTTCGGGCTGGATGTGCTGAATTCGGGCGGCGTCAACCGGGCGGATTATGTCTTCTCCACCACGCTCAACGGCGGTTCCGGCAAGGTCTATGGCGTCGAAGCCGCAGCCCAGCTGCAGCTCGACAATTTCCTGAGCGACGATCATTGGTGGGGCGGCTTCGGCATCCAGGCCAACGCCTCGCTCAACCGCAGCGAAGCCTTCGCCCCGAACGGCGACAAGGTGCGCTTCCCCGGCACGTCGGATGTGGTGCTGAACGTTGGCCCCTATTACGAGAAATATGGCTTCTCGGCCCGCGTGTCCTATCAGTATCGTTCCGCCTGGATCGATGGCCTGGGTGAACCGGGCGTGGGCGGCGATTTCTATTGGGCTGCCGATGGCGAGCTGGATGTGTCGGCGCGCTATGCCATCACCAAGAATTTCGAAGTCTATGCCGACTTGTCGAACCTCTTGAATGGCCCCGGCCGGCGCTTCGTGGGCAACGATGCCCGCACCACCGAGCGCGAAACCTTCGGTCGTCGCTACACCGGCGGCATCCGCGTCACCTATTGATCGTGCCTCACGCCCGCCGCAGCCCCGTGCTGCGGCGGGACACTCGAACGGAGCGGCTCCATGCGCTTGATCATTCTGGCGGCTGGGGCCGCTCTGTTTGCGTCTCCGGCCCTTGCCCACGGCGCCCATGGCGGGCTTGCCGCCCGCTATCACAACACGCCCACCGCCGGCGCCATCCCGGCCAAGGGCCGGCAATGGCTGGCCGGCGATCACCATATCCACAGTGAATATAGCGCTGATTACGAACCCGATCCGGCCAGCCCGCAAACCGCGCCGATCCCGCTGCTCGGCAAGGATGGCCGCTATGCGATTCGGAAAAATGCCGAGATGGCCCGGCAGTTCGGCCTGCGCTGGATGGTGAGCACCGATCATGGCGGGCCGAACCACAGC
>NZ_JANPML010000135.1:0-2885 GCF_031422795.1 Sandarakinorhabdus sp. | reverse complement strand
GTGTCGTGGCGGCCAAGATCGAGCAGCATCAGATGCTCTGACAATTCCTTGGGATCGGCGAGCAGGCTTTCCCGGTTGGCGGCGTCTTCGGCGGCGTCTTTCCCGCGCGGGCGGGTGCCGGCGATGGGCCGGATCGTCACGTCACCGCCGCGCGCGCGCACCAGAATTTCCGGGCTTGAGCCGACCAGCGCAAAGCCGGGCAGATCAAGGAAATAGAGGAACGGCGACGGGTTGATGCGGCGCAGCGCCCGATACAGGGCAAAGGCCGGCAGCGGGAATTCCACCGTGAAGCGTTGCGACAGCACGACCTGAAAAATGTCGCCGGCCAGGATATAGTCGCGCGCCTTTTCCACCATGGCGGCATAGCGGCTCTTGTCGGTGTGGTGGTGCGGATTGGCTTTTGGCAGGGTTTCGGGCGGGCGCGGGTGAGCGGGCAGGGCCATGGCCAGCCGGCGCTCCGTCTCTGCAATGCGTTCGGCGGCGGCGTCCCACGCAGCGCCGGGATCGCTGGCAGAAAAGACCGGCGCGACGATGAACAATTCGTCCTTCAACCGGTCGAACACCAGCAGCAGGGTCGGGCGCACGAACACCATGTCGGGCAGGCCCAATGCCGAAGGGCCAGCATCGGGCACGCTGGGTTCCACCAGCCGCACCGTTTCATAGCCCATGTAACCAACAAGGCAGGCCAACGCCGCTGGCAGTTCCGGTGGCACATCGGCGCGGGCTTCGGCCACCAGTGCGCGCAACGCCGTCAACGTGTCGCCTGCCACTGGCGTGAAAGCCGATTGATCGTGCCGCCAGTTGCGGTTGATTTCGCTCGTGTCGCCGCGCGCGCGCCACACCAGATCCGGGTCCAGCCCCAGCAACGAGTATCGCGCCCGCACGCTGCCGCCTTCGACCGATTCCAGCAGGAACGCGCCCGATCCTTCGCGGCCCAGTTTCAGCATCGCCGAAACCGGGGTTTCGGTATCGGCCACGATGCGCGTCCAGATCAGTTGCGGCTGGCCTTGGGCCAGCGCGGCGCTGGCGCTGGCGCGGTCTGGAGCGATGCGGCGATCGGGCGGTGCTGTGGCCATCCCGGTTATTGCAGGCCGTCGCCCGAAAGCCGGGTGCGCAGCGCCTTGATGGTGGCGTCGTTCTTGTCCACGCCGGCGGTTGCCATGCTGGCCTTGGCCAGACCTTCGGCCATTTCGCCGGGCAGAACGCTGCCCAATTCGCGGCGGCTGGCTTCGATCAAGCCGGCCTGCGTCTTGGGATCGCCGGGGATGATGCGATCGACATGCACAAGAATCCAGCCGCCCTGGCCGGCGAGCAATTGCGTGCTGCCCACAGCCCCGTTCAAAAAGGCGCGCGCGGCTTCGGGCACATTCTGCTGATTGACGATATCGATGCGGCGGCCATTGAGCGGACGCGGAGCTGCAAGCCCGGCATCGGCCAGCGCCTTGGCAAAATTCACGCCCTTTTTCGTGGCGGCCAGCACTGCATCAGCCTTCACCTTGGCAGCCTTCATCGCCTTGTCCTGTGCTGCGCCGGCCATGGCCAGCGGCATCACGTCCTTGATGGGTGGCGGCGCTGCGGGCAGCACCGTGGCGGTTTCGATCACCACC
This sequence comes from Sandarakinorhabdus sp., assembly GCF_031422795.1. Classification (GTDB taxonomy): domain Bacteria; phylum Pseudomonadota; class Alphaproteobacteria; order Sphingomonadales; family Sphingomonadaceae; genus Sandarakinorhabdus. The sequence goes on along the minus strand of NZ_JANPML010000135.1, from coordinate 1,278 downwards.
AGGCGGCCAGCACCCAGATCTTCCACCACCGGGCCATCGGCTGGTTCATGCTTGAAGGCGCGCACCGCAATGGCGGCAGGTTCGCCGGTCAGCGGCGGCGGGCCCTGCGCCAGTCCGGCAAAGGTCAGGCCCTTGTCGGTCACGGGCGTCTGGCTCTGGATGGTGAGCGCGGCTTCCTTGGCGATATCGGCAAAGCTCTTGCCGGCCTCCACCCCGTCTTCGATGCCGGCAACCATATCGGCCACGGCATCTTCCACGCCGCGTTCCTTCAGGCCGGCTTCGACGGCAGCGCGCGCCTGCGCCAGTGACTTGCCGGCACCGCCCACGGCGGCAACCCGCACCACGTGCCAGCCAAAGCCGGTCTTGATCGGTGCAGAAACCCCGCCCACCGGCAGCGCAAAGGCGGCCTTGGCCACATCAGCGCTGGTCGCCTTGGCAAAGGCGGCCTGGGTCTGGCTGCCGAGCGCGATATCCTTGGCGCCAAAGCCGGCGAGCGATTGCGCTGCTGCTGCAAAGCCCTGCGCGCCTGCGGCTGCCACAATGGCCTGGGCCTTGGCTGCATCGGGCACCACCACCTGTTCCAGCACGCGGGTGGCTGCGCCGCCATATTTGGCCGGATCCTTGGCGAATTCGTCGGCAATGGCCTTGTCGGTGATGCTCACGCCGGCGGCGATCTGGGCGCGATCGATCAACGCGTAGCGGAAACCGCGGCGTTCCGGGATGGTGAAACGAGCACTGTTGGCCTTGTACCAAGCCTGCGCTTCGGTCGCTGTCGGCGCACCAGCCGGCGGGGCCGGAAGGGTGGCAACAGCACCTTCGTGGCGATCGACCAGCAGCCGGGCATAAAGTTCAGCGACGCCATCGGGCACGGCGAGCGCGCCGGTGATCGGCTTGATCAACTGTTCGCGCACCAGATCGCGGGCGATGGACTGGCGCAGCTTCTTGTCCGTCAAACCCTGCTGCGCCAGTGCGCGATCATAGGTTCCCTGATCGAACTTGCCGCCGCTCTGGAAGGCGGGGATGCCGGTGATCACCGTATCAACCGCGGTGTCTGATGCGCTCAGCCCGGCAGCGCCGCCCATTTCCTCCATCGCGGTCTGGCCGATCAACTGGGTCGCCATCAGTTCCACCACGCCTTGGCGGGCGGCTTGCGCCTGCGTCAGACTGGGATCGCGCTGGCGCAGGTCGCGCACGGTGCGATCGATGGCCTGCAGCAGTTCGGGCTCGCTGATGGTGCGCGCGCCGACTTTTGCCACCGAACCGGCCGGCGCACTGCCG
>NZ_JANPML010000134.1:0-2751 GCF_031422795.1 Sandarakinorhabdus sp. | reverse complement strand
CGCCCCTATCGCGGCACCGAAGAGGCGCTGGCGCGGCCCTGCCTGGCGCTGGCCGAACGGCTGGTGGATGATGATCGTTCCGGCCAGTTCCGCCGCCTTGCCTCAACACTGCGGGTGGACAATTTCAAGCTGCGGCAACTGCTGAGCCACCTGCCGGAACCAACGCCCGCCGATCCCGGCACCGAGGCGACGCGGCGCACGCTGGGCGTGCTGCACGCGCTGCGGCTGGCGCTGATGCAGCATCTGTTTCTGCGCGCGGTCGATATTCCGGCCTTTTCGCGCCGCAACGATATCAGCCGCGATGATGTGCTCGATATGGTGCTGTCATTGCGCACCGACGAAGCGCTGGAACAGCTGCGCCGCGCCTTCCCGGTGACGGCGCCCGATCTGGCGGATTATCGCATGGATGAACCCACCGATTGGCCCGAAGACGACGCGCAGGCCTATGCCGGTATCCAGAGCCGCTTCATCGAGCCGATTGCCACGACCGCGCGGCTGATCCCGCTGATCAGCATCGCGATTGCCAATCATTTCGGGGCGTATGGATAAGAAGACCGAGTGGTGGGCGCGACAGGGATTGAACCTGTGACCCCTGCCGTGTGAAAGCAGTGCTCTACCGCTGAGCTACGCGCCCACTCGTGTCGGGAGGCGGCGAATTAGGCGAGATGGGCGGCGCTGTAAAGCCCCGCCCACCCGGTTCGTTCAAAATTAGTGCCGAACTGCCGGTTCGCTGGTCACGGCGGCGGCCGGCATGGCGGCCTTTTCGTCCGCCTCGGTCCATTCGATCGGCACCAGCGGCTGGGTCAGCGCTAGCGCCAGCACTTCATCGACGTGGCTCACCGGCACGATCTTCAGGCCCTGCTTCACATTGTCGGGGATCTCAACCAGGTCCTTCTCGTTCTCAGCCGGGATCAGCACCATGGTGATGCCGCCACGCAGCGCCGCCAACAGCTTTTCCTTGAGGCCACCAATCGGCAGCACGCGGCCGCGCAGCGTCACTTCGCCGGTCATCGCCACGTCGCTCTTCACCGCCACGCCGGTGAGCGTGGAGATGATGGCGGTGACCATGGCGATACCAGCCGACGGGCCATCCTTGGGCGTTGCGCCTTCCGGCACGTGAACGTGAATGTCCTTCTTTTCAAACACGCTCGGCTTGATGCCATAATGGGTGGCACGGGCCCGCACGAAGCTGAGCGCCGCCGAAATCGATTCGGTCATCACGCTGCCCAGCTTGCCGGTGGTCTTGATCGTGCCCTTGCCGGGGCTGGTGACGGCTTCGATGGTCAGCAGATCGCCGCCCACTTCGGTCCAGGCCAGGCCGGTGACAGCGCCAATCTGGTCTTCGGCATCGGCCAGGCCATAACGATATTTCCGCACCCCGGCGAAATCGGCCAGATTGTCGGAATTGACGGCAACACTGGTCACCTTGCCTTCGAGGATGCGGCGCAGCGCCTTGCGGGCCAACTTGGCAATCTCGCGCTCCAGCCGGCGCACACCGGCTTCGCGGGTGTAATAGCGGATGAGATCGCGCAGCGCGTCGTCGCCCACGCTGAACTCCTCCTTCTTCAGCCCGTGCGCTTCATACTGCTTGTCGATCAGATGGCCCTTGGCGATCTCCACCTTTTCGTCTTCGGTGTAGCCCGACAGGCTGATGATCTCCATGCGATCCAGCAGCGGCTGGGGCATGTTGTAGCTGTTGGCGGTGGTCACGAACATCACGTCCGACAGGTCGTAATCGACCTCCAGATAGTGATCGTTGAACGCCTTGTTCTGTTCCGGATCGAGCACTTCCAGCAGCGCCGATGCCGGATCGCCGCGGAAATCCTGGCCCAACTTGTCAATTTCATCGAGCAGGAACAGCGGGTTGGACGTGCCAGCCTTCTTCAGGTTCTGGATCACCTTGCCGGGCATGGAGCCAATATAGGTCCGGCGGTGGCCGCGGATTTCGGCTTCATCGCGCACGCCGCCCAGGCTGTGGCGGATGAATTCACGCCCCGTCGCCTTGGCGATGGAGCGGCCCAGCGAGGTCTTGCCAACCCCGGGCGGGCCAACGAGGCACAGGATCGGCCCCTTCAGCTTGTTGGTGCGCGCCTGCACGGCCAGATACTCGATGATCCGGTCCTTGACCTTTTCCAGGCCATAATGATCGGCATCGAGCACGGCCTGTGCCGCGACAATGTCCTTCTTGATCTTGGATTTCTTGCCCCACGGCAGGCCGAGCAGCGTATCGAGATAGTTGCGCACCACCGTGGCTTCCGCCGATTGCGGCGCCATCGCCTTCAGCTTCTTCAGTTCGCCCAACGCCTTTTCACGGGCTTCCTTGGAGAGCTTGACCTTCTTGATCTTCTCTTCCAGCTCGGCGATCTCGTCTTTTTCCTCGTCGGCATCGCCCAGCTCGCGCTGGATCGCCTTCATCTGTTCGTTGAGATAATATTCGCGCTGGGTCTTCTCCATCTGCCGCTTTACGCGGTTGCGGATTTTCTTTTCCACCTGCAGCACGCCCATTTCGCCTTCCATGAAGGCAAAGATCTTCTCCAGCCGCGCGCCCACGTCGGGCTCGGCCAGCAGCGCCTGCTTGTCGGCGATCTTCAGGCCCAGGTTGGCGGCCACGGTGTCGGCAAAGCGGCCGGGTTCTTCCACCGCCGAAATCTGGCTGGCGATTTCCGGGGCAACCTTGCGGTTCAACTTCATGAACTGTTCGAACTGGCCTTGCGCCGAACGCAGCAGCGCCGCCACTTCGGTTTCGTTGCG